>JAIOPP010000023.1 GCA_021413845.1 Planctomycetia bacterium
GCAGTATCCGTCGATCACGCCGCCGACCGTGCAAGTGCGCGCCGTCTATCCGGGCGCGAATGCGCAGGTCGTCGCGGAAACGGTCGCCGCGCCGATCGAGCAGCAGGTGAACGGCGTGGAGAACATGCTCTACATGTCGTCCACTTGTTCGAGCGACGGCACCTACACGCTCACCGTGACGTTCGAGATCGGCACCGATCTCGACGACGCGCAAGTGCTCGTGCAAAATCGGTTGGCGGTCGCCGAGCCGTCGCTGCCCGAGGATGTTCGCCGCCAGGGAATCACGGCGCAAAAGCAATCGACCAACATCACGCTCGTCGTCGGTCTGACGGGCGAAAACGATCGCTACAGCGCGCTGTTTCTCTCGAACTTCGCCACGCTCCGCATCCGCGACGACTTAAGCCGCGTGCCGGGCGTCGGCGACGTGACGATCTTCGGCGGCAGTAACTACAGCATGCGCATTTGGTTGAATCCCGAGCGGATCAAGGCGCGCAACCTCACGACGCAAGACGTCCTCGCGGCGATCGCCGAGCAGAACGTGCAAGTCGCCGCCGGGCAGCTAGGGCAGTCTCCTTCCCCCGACGATCAAAACTTTCAATACATCGTCACGGCGATGGGGCGCTTGAACGACGCGACGCAATTCGAAAACATCGTCGTGAAGTCCGAAGGCGCCGGCCGGATCACCTATTTGAAGGACGTGGCCCGAGTCGAACTCGGCGCTCAGACCTACGACCAGTTCTCGCTCAAGCGGGGCGTTCCGAGCGCGAGCTTGGCCGTGTATCAGTTGCCCGGCTCCAACGCGCTCGACGTCGCGCTCGGCGTTCGCGCCGCGGTCGAGAAGATGAGCAAGACGTTTCCCGAAGGCCTAAAGTACGACATTCCGTTCGACACCAGTAAGTTCGTCGCCGCGTCGATTCGCGAGGTCTATAAGACGCTCATCGAAGCCGGCGTGCTGGTGTTGATCGTGATTCTCGTCTTCCTGCAAGACTGGCGCGCGGTCCTTATTCCGGCCACGACTGTGCCGGTGACGATCATCGGCGCGTTCGCGGCGATGTATGCGCTCGGCTTCTCGGTAAACATGCTCACGCTGTTCGGCTTGGTCTTGGCGATCGGCATCGTCGTCGACGACGCGATCGTGATCGTCGAAGCGGCGGCGCACCATATCGAGCGCGGCCTGGCTCCCAAGGAAGCTACGCAAAAGGCGATGGATCAGGTGCTCGGCCCGATCATCGGCATCACCTTGGTTCTCATGGCCGTGTTCCTCCCGACCGCGTTTCTCGGCGGTATCACGGGCCAACTCTATCGCCAATTCGCATTGACGATCGCCGCGACGGCCGTGATCAGCGCGATCAACGCCGTGACGCTCAAGCCGGCGCAGTGCGCGGTTTATCTCCGCAAGCCGAGCGGCAAGAAAAAGAACTTCTTCTACCGCGGTTTCAACTACGTCTACGGAATCACCGAGAGCATCTACACCGCGATCGTGCGGCGCAGCTTGCGCTGGATCTCGGTCGTGATGCTCGTCTTCACCGGCCTCGTCGGGCTTTCGGCTTGGTGGTACAACCAAATTCCGACCAGCTTCATTCCTACCGAGGATCAAGGCTACATCATCGTCTTCGCGCAGCTGCCCGACGCCGCTTCGCAACAACGGACGCGCGAAGTCGTCGACAAGATCAACAAGATCGTCAACGAAACGCCGGGCATCGCCGACTCGTTCGCCATCGGCGGCCTCAACCTGCTCGACAATGCTTCGGCCTCGAACGCCGCGACGATGTTCCTTGTCTTCGATAGTTGGAGCAAGCGGCAGACCGCGAACCTGAGCCAGGAAGCGATCCTCGGCAGCCTCGCGATGCGCTTCGCCGAAATCAAGGAAGCGGTCGTGTTCGCGTTCCCGCCACCCGCGATTCAGGGGCTCGGCGTGCGCGCCGGCTTCCAGATGCAAGTCGAAGATCGCGGTGCCGCAGGGCTCGAAGAACTGCAAGCTTCCGTCATGCAAATGTTGGACGCGGCCCGCACGCAATCCGGCCTCACGATGCTCAACACGAGCTTCCGTGCCGGTGTTCCGCAGGTCTTCATCGACGTCGACCGCGTGAAGGTGAAAACGCTCGATATCCCGCTCGGGAATGTGTTCGGCACGCTGCAAGCCTATCTCGGATCGGCCTACGTGAACGACTTCAACAAGTTCGGCCGGACGTATCAAGTGCGCATGCAGGCCGATCAAGAGTTCCGCGTGAAGCCGGAAGATATTCGCCGGCTCGAAGTGCGCAACCGAAGCGGCGCGATGATCCCGCTCGGAAGCGTGCTCAAGGTCGAGCGGTCGTTCGGCCCGCAAATCGTCACGCGCTACAACCTCTACCCGACGGCTGCCGTAACCGGCGAGCCGGCGTTCGGCTTCAGCTCCGGCGAAGCGATGAACATGATGGAAGAGCTGGCCGATCGAACGCTCCCCACCTCGATGGGCTTCGACTGGACCGCGATGTCGTATCAAGAGAAGAAGGTCGGCGGCGAGTCGATCTTGATCTTCATCTTCGCCGTGGTGTTGGTGTATCTCGTGCTGGCGGCGCAATACGAAAGTTGGATTACGCCGGCTGCCGTGATCTTGGTCGTGCCGCTCGGCGTGCTCGGTGCCATCGCCGCCGTCGCGATTCGCGGCATGGACAACAATATCTACACGCAGATCGGCATCGTGCTCATCATTGCGCTGGCAAGCAAGAACGCGATTCTCATCGTCGAGTATGCCCGCGAGTTGCGGATGGAAGGGCGCAGCATCGTCGACTCGGCGATCGAAGCGGCGCGGCTCCGTTTCCGTCCGATCATCATGACGTCGTTCGCGTTCATCATGGGTGTGTTTCCGCTCGTGATCGCCAACGGTGCCGGAGCGGCCGGCCAACGTGCGCTCGGCACTGCGGTCTTCGGCGGCATGATCGTGTCGACGATTCTGTCGGTCTTCTTCGTGCCGGTCTTCTTCGTCGTCTTCCAGCGCTTGAAGGAATGGCGCACGCCGCTGAAGTTCGACGGCCCCTCGAGCGCCGCCTCGCATGGCGCCGGCGTTCACGGCGTTCCAGCCGAAGAACTCGCCGCCGCGAGCCACTAAGATCGCGATTTCCCGCTCGGCGACGCTTGCCAGACGCGAAAACCTCGCGCGGCACCACCGCTACAACCGTTACCTTCCCACCGCGAGCTCCACCCATCGCGACGGGTTCGCCGAGTCGTGGTCCGCGTGTAGCGATTGTACCGGCCATGATCCTGCCACAGGCCGTCGTGCGCGGCATCTTTGGATGAATCGCGCCCATCCGGGCCGCCGATAATTCATTCATAACCGATCGTTCCGGCGCTTGCGGCAAGACTCCTATGCGACTCACGACTCTCTCTTCCGGCTCGATCCTTGCATCCGATCGAAGCGGCGCAGGCCGGACGATCGGCATGTATGCGCTCGTGGCTCTGCTCGCCCTTGCCACGGCCGGCTGCATGACGCGGCCGCTGGAATACGTGCAGAACCGCTTCAAGGTCGGGCCCAACTATAAGAAGTCGGCCGCGCCGGTTGCCGAGCATTGGATCGACTATCAAAACTCGCAGGTCATCAGCGAGCCGTCGCACAACGGCGCGTGGTGGGAAGTCTTCGGCGATCCCGTCCTCAACGACCTTACGCGTCGCGCCTACACGCAAAACCTGACGCTCCGTGAAGCGGGCTTGCGTGTCTCGGAAGCGCGGTCCATTCGTGCCGTGCGCGTCGGCAATTTGTTTCCGCAATCGCAAACCGCGAACGGTTCGATCCAGGCCACGCAGATCAGCATCGGCACGCTCGCTTCCTCCGGCTTCGGTAATGCCGGTGCGTTTGCCGGCTCGATCGATCGCAATCTCGGCGTCTTCCGCTATGGCACGCAGATGGCTTGGGAGCTCGACTTCTGGGGCCGCTTTCGCCGCTCGATCGAATCGGCCGATGCGCAGCTCGATGCCTCGGTGGAAAACTACGACGATGTCCTCGTGATTCTCTTGGCCGACGTCGCGACGTGCTACGTCGAAATTCGCACCCTCGAGCAGCGGCTGCGCTACGCCCGCGCCAACGTGAAATATCAGACCGGCTCGCTCGATCTTGCCGATGCGAAGAAGCGTGAAGGGGTGTCGAGCCAACTCGACATCGCGCAAGCTCAGACGAACGTCGCGCAGACCGCGGCGATCATCCCGCAACTCGAAATCCGCTTGCGCCAGGCGCAAAACGAGTTGTGCGTGTTGATGGGCCTCCCGCCGCAAGACTTGACGCCGCTCTTGAGCCAAGTCGAAAGCCGGATCCCCGACGCTCCGCCTGAAGTGGCGCTCGGAGTGCCGGCCGATCTGATTCGTCGCCGCCCCGACATTCGCCGCGCCGAGCGCGAGGTCGCGGCGCAAAGCGCGCGCATCGGCATCGCCGAAGCCGACATGTACCCGGCGTTCACCATCACCGGCTCGATCTTCGTGCAAGCCACGCAGTTCCAGAACCTGTTTCAGAACACCGCGCAAGGAGGGAGCTTCGGGCCGACGTTCAACTGGAACATCTTTAACTACGGCCGCATCCGCAACGCCGTCCGAGCCGAGGAAGCCCGTTACTTCCAAGAGGTCACGCAATATCAAAACGCCGTCCTCGGCGCCAATCGCGAGGCGGAAGATGCGCTCATCGCTTTCCTCCGCTCGCAAGAGCAAGCGCGCATCTTGCGACAAGGAGCCGCCGCGGCCGAGCAGTCGCGCGATCTCGTCTCGGAGCTTTATAAAGGAGGCCGCGCCGACTTCGGCCGCGTCTTCTTCGCCGAATACTTTCTCGTGCAACAGCAAGACGCCTTGGCACAATCCGAAGGAACGATCGCGCAGGCGCTTGTCGATCTCTATCGCGCACTCGGCGGCGGCTGGCAGATTCGCCTTGGGGCTCAAGCCGGTCCAGCGGCCGTGATGCCGCCGCCTCCCGCACCACCGCAGCCGGTGGAAGCCGAGCCGATTCCAATTAATGGGCTGCCGAATGGAGGGCTTCCGGCTAAAGATGCTCCGCTTCAAGGGGCCGCAGCAGATCGGATTCCCGTCGATGCCACATCGAATTCCGCTCCGTCGCCGGAAGGAATCCTGTTAGGGAACACCGAGTTCGTGTCCCGTCGGCGCACGCTTCCGTAACGTCGAACCCTTGGGCTCGCTTTCCTGTTTGCAGTCGCTCTCCGCCGCGAGATCACGATGAAGACTCTGCTCTATTTTACGACGATCGTCTCGCTCGCGCTACCGGTGGGCTCCGTCGCCGCGGCGGGCGAGTCGTGGCTTCCGTTTCTGCCGAGTTACATTTGTCCGTGTCCGGAGCCTTATTGCAAGAAGCCCGCGCCGCCGCTCGTTTGTCTTCCGCCGGCGCGTTGTTGCGACACCTACTGCAAGAAGCCGCTCCCGATGTGGTGTCGGCCGAAGGCCTGTTGCCCCGACGACTATTGCCCGAAGCCGGAACCCTGCTGCTTGCCGCCGTTGCCGTGTAAGGGTTGCTCTCACTGTCGGCGCTGAGCATTCGCTTCGCAGCGCAGGCTCGTTTCCTGCGAGCCCTCCGTCCGTACCGTTGACGATCGACGCGCGCCCCCGTAAGAAAGAGCGAAAGCTTCGATCCTTCACGCGGGAGAGCGATCATGGAATACCGACAACTCGGCGGCTCGGGCCTCAAAGTCCCGGTCCTCTGCCTCGGCACCGGCACGTTCGGCGGCGGCAATGAATTCTTCAAAGCTTGGGGCGAGACCGACGTTGCCGAAGCGACGAAACTCGTCGATATCTGCCTCGAAGCCGGCATGAATATGTTCGACTCGGCCGACATCTACTCCGACGGCATGGCCGAAGAAATCCTCGGCCAAGCGATCCGCGGCAAGCGCGACCAGCTCCTCATTTCCACGAAGGCGACGTTTCGCAAAGGCACGGGCCCGAACGACGTCGGCTCGTCGCGCTATCATCTCATCAAGAGCGTCGACGGGAGCTTGAAGCGGCTCGGCACCGACTACATCGACCTGTTTCAACTGCACGGCTTCGACGCCGTCGCGCCGGTCGAAGAAACCGTGAGCACGCTCGACGACCTCGTGCGCGCAGGGAAGATTCGCTACGTCGGCTGCTCGAATTTCTCCGGCTGGCACTTGATGAAGTCGCTCGCTTACTCCGAGAAGCACGGCCTCGCGCGCTACGTCGCACATCAGGCGTATTACTCGCTCGTCGGCCGCGACTACGAAACCGAGCTCATGCCGCTCGGGCTCGACCAAAAAGTCGGCGCCGTGGTTTGGAGCCCACTCGGTTGGGGTCGGCTGACCGGTAAGATTCGCCGCGGCCAAGCGCTGCCGAAGGAGAGCCGGCTGCAGAGCCAAAAGGTGATCGACCTGGGGCCACAAGTCGCCGACGAATATCTCTACCAAGTGGTCGATGCGCTCGACGAAGTCGCGAAGGAGACCGGCAAGTCGGTCCCGCAAATCGCACTCAACTGGCTCACGCAACGCCCGACCGTCGCGACGGTGATCGTAGGCGCACGCAACGCCGAGCAACTCCGGCAAAACATCGCCGCCGTCGGCTGGAACCTCACAAAGGAACAAGTCGCCAAGCTCGACGCCGCGAGCGCCGTCCCGTTGCCGTATCCGTATTGGCATCAAGCCGGCTTCGCCGAACGAAATCCGTTCCCGACTTGAGAAGGATTGTTGAAATACAGAGACGCAGAGAGGAGAGGGAAGCTAAGAGTCAGGAGACAGGTGCCGGTAAGCATCCTGAGTGTTGTTTCTTCTGACCCCTGCCCCCCCGCCCCAGGCCCCTCTCTTCTTACTCCCAGCTCAGCGCCCCGCCGTTCTGATACTCCGTCACGCGCGTCTCGAAGAAATTCTTTTCCTTCTTCAAGTCGATCGTCTCGCTCATCCACGGGAATGGGTTCGAGGTGTTGAACCGGGCCGGCATGCCGATCCGTTCGAGGCGTCGATCGGCAATGTAGCCGACGTAGTCGCGGAAGTGTTCGGCGTTGAGGCCCAACACGCCGCGCGGCAGGCAATCGATGGCGTACGCGATCTCCCGCTCGACCGCACCGTCGATCATCTGCGTGATCCGTTCGCGCAAGTCGAGCGTCCAGAGTTCCGGATTCTCCGAGCGAATGCCGTTGATCAGGTCGATGCCGAAGTTCAGATGGGTCGACTCGTCGCGCAAGATGTATTGAAACTGCTCGCCGACTCCCGTCATCCGGTTCTGCCGATGCAGCGACAACATCATCGCGAAGCCGGAGTAGAAGAAGATCCCCTCCATCACGATGTAGTAGCCGATCAGATTTTCGAGCAGCTTCTGCTTCCCGCCGAACGTGTCGCTCCGGAAGTCGGGATCGAGAATCGCTTCGGTGAGCTGCATCGTGAAGTCGTCTTTGTCGTGGATCGTGTTGACGTTGCGATGCATCGTGAACACTTCTTGGCCGTCGAGCCCGAGACTTTCGACGATGTAGTGAAAGGCGTGCGTGTGGATCGCTTCCTCGAAGGCTTGCCGCAGCAAATACTGCCGACACTCGGGATTGGTGATGTGCTTGAACACCGCGAGCACGATGTTGTTGCCGACGAGGCTCTCGGCCGTCGAGAAGAAGCCGAGGTTTCTGAGGACGACTTGACGCTCGTCGGCCGTGAGACCGTTCGGCTGTTTCCACAACGCGATGTCGCGATCCATCGGCACTTCTTGGGGCAGCCAATGGTTGCGACAGCCGTTGAGGTAGTGTTCCCAAGCCCAGTGATACTTCAGCGGCATCAACTGATTGACCGCCACGCGATCGGCATTGAGCAATCGCTTCTCGCCCGTGCGAGCAGGTCCGACGGCAGCAAGATCAAGCGGAGTTTCGGCAACGAACGACATATTTGGAATCCTTCCAAGTGTTAAATGAGAGTTATGTTTAGCCGGAGGGCGTTAGCCCCCGGTCGCCCGCGTATCGCGCATTATCGGTAACCGGACGCTAACGCGTTCCGGCTGATGCGATGCGTTCGAGCGAGTTCTACTGGCAAGCTTCGCACGAACCATCGGTCGGACACACGAGCGGCACTTCGCCGGCTTGTGCATCCCGATCGAGGACGACGTCGGACGACGTGCTCTTCGACTTCATCCAGCGTGGTTGAATGCCGCGGCTGTTGACGTCGAGCGTCGACTTCTCGATCCCCCCTGCCCCTTGGCTGCGGAGATAGTACGTCGTCTTCAAGCCCTTGCGCCAGGCCGAAAGATACATTTCGCTCAGCACCCGCCCGTTCGGCTCGGCCATGTAGAGGTTCAACGATTGCGATTGATCGATCCACTTCTGTCGTCGCGAAGCCGCTTCGATCAGCCATTGCGGCGCGATCTCGAACGCGGTGCGATAGAGTTGCTTGAGGTCTTCCGGAATCCGCTCGATCGCCGAGACGCTGCCATCGAAATACTTGAGATCGTTGACCATCGTTTCGTCCCACAAGCCGCGCCGCTTGAGATCGGCCACGAGGTATGGATTGACGACGGTAAACTCGCCCGACAGGTTCGACTTCACGAATAGGTTCTGATACGTCGGCTCGATCGATTGCCCGACGCCGCAGATGTTCGAGATCGTCGCGGTCGGTGCGATGGCGAGGCAGTTGGAGTTGCGCATGCCGATCGTGCGCACCCGCTCGCGGAGCCAATTCCAATCGAGTCGCATCGAGCGGTCGACGTCGACGCGCGTCTTGCGTACGGCATCGAGCTCGCTCAAGCTGTCGATCGGCAAGATCCCCTTGCTCCACAGAGAACCGTCGAACGTCGGGTATCGACCCCGTTCGGCAGCCAGTTCCGTCGACGCCAGAATCGCGTAGTAGCCGACCGACTCCGACGAACGATCCGCCCATTCGACCGCCGCGTCGGAAGCATACGGCACGCGCAGCTGATAGAGCATGTCTTGAAAGCCCATGATCCCGAGACCGACCGGACGATGCCGGAGGTTCGAGCGTCGGGCTTGCGGCACGCCGTAGTAGTTGATGTCGATCACGTTGTCGAGCATCCGCATCGCCGTGCGAATCGTGTCTTTAAGAAGTGCGTCGTCGATTGCGCCATCTACCACATGCTCGGCCAAGTTCACACTGCCGAGATTGCACACGGCGATTTCGTCGTCGGTCGTGTTGAGCGTGATCTCCGTGCAGAGGTTCGAGCTATGCACCACGCCGACATGCCGTTGCGGCGAGCGGACGTTGCAGGGGTCTTTGAACGTGATCCACGGATGGCCGGTTTCGAACAGCATCGTCAGCATCTTCCGCCACAAGCCGAGCGCCGAAACGCTCTTCGTCGTGCGCATCTCGCCGCGCGCGGCCTTCGCTTCATAGCGCTCGTAGGTCTCGCGGAACTCATTGCCGTAGAGATCGTGTAACTCCGGCGCTTCATCGGGCGAGAACAACGTCCACGCGGCATCGGCTTCGACCCGCTCTAGGAACAAGTCGGGAATCCAATTCGCCGTGTGCATGTCGTGCGTGCGGCGGCGATCGTCCCCCGTGTTTTTGCGGAGTTCGAGGAACTCTTCGACGTCGAGATGCCAAGTTTCCAAATAGCCGCACACCGCACCCTTGCGCTTCCCACCTTGGTTCACCGCGACGGCCGTATCGTTCGCCACTTTCAAGAACGGCACGATCCCTTGCGACTTGCCGTTGGTTCCCTTGATGCGCGCGCCCATGGCCCGCACGCGCGACCAATCGTTTCCCAATCCGCCGGCGTATTTCGACAACAACGCGTTATCGCGCACCGCCGAATAGATGCCGTCCAATCGGTCGGGCACGGTCGTCAGATAGCAGCTCGAAAGCTGCGGACGAAGCGTGCCGGAGTTGAAGAGGGTCGGCGTCGAGCTCATGAAACGGAAGCTCGAAAGCAAGCGATAAAACTCGATCGCATGACTTTCGCGGTCGATCTCGTTGATCGAAAGCCCCATCGCCACACGCATGAAGAACGCTTGCGGCAACTCGAACCGGCTATCATCGACATGCAGGAAATAGCGGTCGTACAACGTCTGCAAGCCGAGGTAGGTGAACTTCAAGTCTCCGGCCGGATCGATCGCGCGGCCGATTCGCTCGAGGTCGAACTCCGCCAGCCGCGAATCGAGCAATTCGTGTTCGATGCCGTGACGAATGTACGACATGAAGTAGTCGGGATAGAGATCGGCCATCTCGTCGAACGTCGCGTCCCCTTTGGCGACGTCAAGCGTGTCGAGCGCTTCGTGGCGGAGACCGTCGAGCAAGAGCCGCTCGATTCCGGCGCCACATCGACCAACTCTCGACACGCCTCGCGGACGATCGTTTGAATGCGCGACCAATCGAGCGGCCTGCGCGTGCCGTCGGCCGTGACGACGTCGAGCGGAGGCAACACCGCGCCGCTTGCATCGCCGGTTCGTTCCTTGGCCCGTTGTTCGCGATAGAGGACGTAGGCCCGCGCGGTCTTGTGTTCGCCGGTGCGCATCAACGAGAGTTCGACTTGATCTTGAATCTCTTCGATATGCACGGTCGTCCGATCGGCGCGGCGCGAGAAAGATTCGACGACCTGCCGCGTCAAACGCTCGACCGTTTCGCGAATCCGCGGCGACGTTTCCGAAGCGGCTCCTTCCACGGCGTGAAACGCCTTAGTCATCGCCGCGGCGATCTTCTGTGCATCGAACGGCGTGAGTTGCCCGTTGCGACGAATGACGCGCAAGCCGGGAATCGGCTGCGCGGGAGAATCGCCGTGCGTGGACGATGAGTGAACTTGGGCGTTCGGCGACGGCGCGAGAGTCGTAGACATGCCAACCTCCTTGCCAGCGCGCAACGCAGACCTGAAGCGAGTGCGCGTGCAGAGCGGCACGGCATCGCCGACGGGTATGTGTTGCGCTGTGAATAAATGATGCAAACCGATCGCGAAACCGCCGACGTTCGTCGCCGACGGCTCCCTGCTCTCGGGGCTTTCCGCTCGCCCTCGCGAAACGAAAAACCGACACGCGTTGGTAGGTCTTCTGACTTGCGAACTTCGCCGTGGTCGGCCTTCTCGGCGCTCTTCTCGGGAGGAGAAAAACGCCAATGGCGAAAGAAAACCAAGGCTACGAACGTTCGCTTACAGCGGCGGGGCCGTCTCGGAATCGCACCGAGTTCCCTGTTCGCCGAGCCACAACCTATAGTGTTGCTCGGCCACCAACACACTAGCCACAGATGCTAGCAAACCTCCGAGCCTTGTCAACGGAACTTACATCCGATTGTCATCGGCCGCTCATAACCGGGCCGGACGACGGAAGTTAGCGAGTCATTTTTTTTCGTCGCCGCGTGTCAGCGTCGAGCGCCAACCGGCGACGTATTTTCGCGCCCCGCTCTTCACTTGCGGCGCACCTTCCTTCGTCACGGCCGCCAGAAACGCCTCCCAGCGCTCGGGGCCCGCCGCGCGCAGCACGCTCGTCGTTTGCACGGCGACCGCTTCGTCGAACTCGGCCAATCGCGCGACGAGTTTCGCATCGTCCGTTCCCACTTCGGCGACCAACTGCTTGGCATAATCGAACGGACTCGAATACTTCCCGTCGCCATCGCCGTCGATCTTGATCGCCCCGGAACAACCGATCACATAGCTCTTCCAATCGGGCGACGTCGGCTGATACGGCTTCGCAATCGGCCAGTACGGTTTGTCGACTCCGGGGCCTTTCGCGAGAGCCACGACGTGAATATCGTGCTTAATGTTCGTAAGCTTCCACTTCAGATTGTAGCGCAGCGGTCCGTGCGAAGAGCGATGGTCTTCGATCGGATTCTCGGTCGTCTCGCGGCCGTTGACGTACAGTCGAACTTCATCGGCTCGGATCCACGACGGCCCGTTGACCGAGACATCGATGACGTACTCCGTTGCGTGAGGAACGAATGGCGACTGCGGGTCGAAGCGCCCTTCGTCGTTGGAGATGCGACAAAGCAATCCCAACGACGCGGCCACGGGACGCGCAAGTCGAGATCTGCCGTCGGTAAGTCCCGTATCGAAGGTAAAGTAGGTCCTCCCCTGCCCGACGATGTAACGGCTTACATCGTGCGAGTCGCTCGAACCGATCGGCGAGATGTTCAATCCCCGGTTCAAGAGCCCAAGCCAGTCGTGAAATAACTGCGTCGGGTCGTTCTGAGTCGAACCGGAATTAAAGACCTCCATTGCGTTCGCAGGTAACTTCCAACCGGCGACGTCTTCACCCGCGACCGAGATGTGTCGCTCGGGACCGAACGGCCGGAAACCGTTGTGGATGTCGCGGGCATGGTTGAGGATCACCAATCCTTTCGGACCGGCTTTCTTGATTGCGGCGCCGATTTCGGCCCAAGTCTTTCCCTCGTGATCGATCGGCGGAGCGTCGAGCTTAAGGTCGAGCACGTTGAAGTGTCCGACCTTCGTCGTCACTTCATTGCCGATCACGACTCCCGTCTCCTGATCATTCGTGTTCAGTTTCGCGATCGTCGGCGTATAGTCGATCGTCTTGTTGTGATCGGTCGCATAAGCCAGGAGCAAACCTTCGCCGGCAAGAGTGACGATCCGCTCTTCGATCGTGCAATCGCCGTGACCTGAGTGGGTGAGCGTGTGAACATGTGTGTCCACGGAGCACTCGGGAAACGGTTCGACCTCGTGATCGAGCGTCAAGCGATGCTTCGCGACGTCGCCAGGCTTGAGCTCAAGCCGCGTTTCGACGACCGAATACTCCGAGCCTCGGCTCGCATAAAGGATGTAGGTTCCCGCAGGAACGGTAAACTGGGCCCGACCGTCGAGCGTGTAAATTACGCCCGGGCGGATCGCCAGGCGCGGCTTCGGCTCAACGCCCACGGTCATCAACGAGCCTCGTTCGTCGACGAGCGTTAATCGGCATGGTACCGGCACGGGACCTCTGCCCGACTTCGTGGCATCGCGCACTTCAACTTCCACCGTCGCTTCGCCCAGCATCTCCGCTTTAGTTCGTGTGTCGAGTTGCAGTTCGCCGATCATGACGTCGTCGGCCGCTTTGTCTTTCGTGGCGATGCGGAGTTCGTGTTTGCCGGGCGAGAATTTGTCGGGCGAGACCGGCCAGAAGGTAGTTGCGTCTTGGTCTCCTTGCGGGAGGCGGATGAGTTCCCGGCCGTCGAGGTAGATGATCCAGTCGCGGCGCAGATCGCGATGGCGCAGCACGAGCGTTTGCGGGCGGAACTCGTTCGCCACTTCGAACGGCAATCGTAGCTCGGTCGCTTCCGCGCGCTCGGGAAACTCCGACCACTCGCGCGGCTCGGCGTTGCGCAAGTGCCGCAGCTTCGGCTCTAGCACTTGCTCGGCGCCGCGGGCTTGTTCGACGGTAACTGCCGCCAACGACGCAACCGAGACGACGATGCGTAGTAGTCGAAGCATGAGTCGCTCCTTAACGAACGCAGAACACCGTGAGCGAGCGAGGGCCGTGGGCGCCGATGACGAGCGATTGCTCGATGTCGGCGGTTTTCGAAGGGCCCGCAATGAACGCACCGAATCCTTTCGCACCGAGACTCAGCCGTTGATAAGCGGCGTACATGTTGTCGACGATCTCGCGCTCGTCGATGACGAGCACCAAGTGCTGCACGATGAAGTAGATCGCGCGATGCCGTAAGTGTTCGTCGGTCACCCAGATCGCGCCGTTCTCGGAGACTCCGAACCGGCCCGGCAGAATGGCGAAGTCGACGTCTTCGGTCGCATGGGGATCGACGATGGCGGCGAGATCGACGTTGCCCGGCAGTTCGGCGAGCGCGGAAACGACTTTCTTCGCGGCGGCGAAATTCGGTTGCGCGGCGAGCTTCGCGGGGATCTCGCTCCGGCTGCCGACGAACTCACAACGCCCGCCGACCGACGTAAGAACTTCGGCGAACGCGCGCGAGCGGTCGGCGTAGGTGATCCACGTTTGATTCAAGTTCGGCAGCGCCGCGGCCGGCGCGTTGCTCGCGCGAATCGCCGCGAGGATCGAGTGCTTACTTCCCATGGCCGTTCCGATTCTCTTGATGTTTTCGAAACCGGTCGCGGAAGCTGTCGCGAGGGAACTCCGGCAATTCGCGCTGCTTCCCCCAAGCGTTGAAGCGGTTGTAGAGCAGAAATCGCGGGACGTGCGGCATGATGCGCCGCGCCAGGTACCCGGCCGCGCGATAGAGCCGTGGGCTTTGAAACAACCGGCTTACGAGCTTCATCGACCAAGTCTTCGAGCGCGGCAGCAGGCCGCGCTGCGCGATCTCTTTGCGCCACGTAAGGAGTTGATGGTGGATGTCGATCTTCACCGGGCAAACATCCGAGCACGAACCGCACAGGCTGCACGCGAACGGCAGCGAGGCATGCTTCTTCGCGTCGCCGGCCGGCGAAAGGATCGAACCGATCGGGCCCGGCACCGTGGCTTCGTAGCTGTGGCCGCCGCTGCGACGATAGACGGGGCACGTATTCATGCATGCGCCGCAGCGAATGCAATTCAACGAGCGGCGGAAGTCGTCGCTTTCGAGTAAGCGCGTGCGGCCGTTATCGACGATGACGATGTGCAACTCGCCGCCGGCGATCGGCCCGTGGAAGTGCGAGGAGTAGGTCGTGATCGGTTGGCCGGTCGCGGAACGGGCCAGCAAGCGAAGGAACACGCTCAGGTCGTTCACGCGCGGAATCAGCTTCTCGAAGCCCATGCAGGCGATGTGGAGCTTCGGGAGCGAGGCGCCGAGATCGGCGTTCCCTTCGTTGGTGCAAACGACGAAGCCGCCGGTTTCGGCGATCGCGAAGTTCACGCCCGTCAGGCCGGCATCGGCGCTCATGAAGCGATCGCGCAAGTGCCCGCGCGCGGCTTCGGCTAAGTAGCCCGGGTCGGAAGCTCCTGCGTCGGTGCCGAGGTGTTTGTGGAAGAGCGCGCCGACGTCTTCCTTCTTATAGTGGATCGCCGGCAGAACGATATGGCTCGGCGGCTCTTGCGCCAGCTGCACGATCCGCTCGCCGAGGTCCGTGTCGACGACTTCGATGCCGTGCCGTTCGAGATACGGATTCAGATGGCACTCTTCCGTGAACATCGACTTGCTTTTCACGAGCTTCTTCACGTCGTGATCGCGCAGGATGCCGTACACGATCTCGTTGTGTTCCGCCGCGTCTTTCGCCCAATGCACGACCGCGCCGAGCTTCGTCGCTTGGGCCTCGAATTGCTCGAGGTAGTCGGCGAGCCGCGACATCGTATGCGCTTTGATCTGCGCCGCCGTCTCGCGCAGCAGCTCCCATTCGGGCAACGTGCGGGCCGCTTTGTCGCGCTTGCTGCGCACGAACCAGAGCGTGTTGTCGTGCCAGTGGGTCCGTTCTTTGTCGCGAATGAATTCGGCGGCGAGCGGCGCGTGGGTCATGTTCGATCCCCCGTAGCGCTGTGTCCCGTAGCGCTGTCGCCCGCGAGAATCTGCGCGATGTGCATCACGCGGATCGGCGTCCGATCACGGCGGATCAGCCCCGCGAGATGCATCAGGCACGACATGTCGTTGGCCGTGAGAACTTCGGTCCCTGCTTGAAGATGATCGTGAATCCGATCTTCCCCCATCATGCACGACACGGCCTCTTCGTTGACGGCGAACGTGCCGCCGAAGCCGCAGCATTCGTCGGGCCGTTGCAAGGTCGTCAGCTGCACGCCGTCGATGAGCTCCAGCAACTGTTGGGCTTTGCCGAACGGCGGGCTCATCAACTCGCTCGCCCCGCCTAAACGGAGCTCGCGCAGGCCGTGGCAGCTTTGATGCAGGCCGACGCGATGCGGGAAGCGGAGGTCGAGCCGATCGACTTTCACGACGTCGGTCAGAAACTCGCAGAGCTCGAACGTCTTTGCCTTCAGCTCCACGAAGCCGGGCTTTCCTTCCAAGTATTCGTCGTAGTGATGACGAACCATCGCCACGCAACTGCCCGACGGCGCGACGACGTATTCGTACTTGCCGAAGATCCGGAGAAAGCGTTCGGCGAGCGGCCGAGCATCGTCGACGCAACCGGTGTTCGCCATCGGCTGGCCGCAGCAGGTTTGGTCTTCGGGATACTCGACCGTGTAGCCGAACCGTTCGAGGACCTCGACCGTCGCCATGCCGACGCGCGGATAGAGTTGTTCGACGTAGCACGGGATGAAGAGGCCGACTTGAGGCATACGACGCGACAACTCAAAAGTAAGAAGGCAAAAGTCAAAAGTAAGCCACGAGCGCAAAACATCGGCGGCGCACTTTCGCGCGCCGCCGAGGCGTGGTTCGCGCTGGATATCTGCTACTGCGCCGCGACTCCGAAATCTCCCTTCAAGCTCCGCCACACCGAATGGATGTGGTTGGCGGGATTGCCGGCCGGGTCGGATTGGATGTTCACCAATTCCAAGACGAACGTCGGGCCCTGTACTCGATAGTAGTGCCCGACCCCCGGTTTCGTCGAGCCGGACCAAGCGAAATAGATCCGATCGGGATTCGCCGCTTTAAGGTCGGCCAAGCGCGCGGCACCGAGTTCCGGAGCCAAGTTCGCGCAGTAAGCTTCGAGCAGCGACCAGAGGGTCTTCTTCTGCGCGTCGTTCAGATCGGTTGCGGCAATCCCTTCCGGCGCGGTGTGCGGCGGTTGCGGCAGGCCGGCGGCGCGATAATCTTTCGGAGCTTCCTTCGCGATCAGGGCCTTCTTCAGGCCCGCTTCGTCGAGCGAGTTCACGAGGTCGAACGCGAGTTGTTCTTCGTCGGCCAGGGTGCGGGTTCCCACTTCCGGGCCCCCCGGAACGAAGATGCTGACGGTCGCGGGATTGGCACCCATAAACGACGGCGTATCGCTGACGACTTGGCCGTCGCGAATGACGAAGTTGAGCGAGTAGTGATGCCCCTCGAAGCTATAGCCCCAAGTTCCGGTCGCGGCCGGCTTGCCGAAGATCGTGAGGAAGTAACGCTCCGGATCACGCAGCGGCGAGCCCTTCAGGTTCTTCTCCCCTTCGAGCAAGTTGGTTTCCAGCGACATGATGCGCTCGGCGGTCTGGTAGCCGACGTCGCTGAGCGAAGCCTTGACGAGAGCCAGGCAGAGCTTGCGCTGGTCGGCGGTAATGTCGCGATATTGCAAGCCCTTGCGTTGCGGCTTCGGAATGTTGTGCCAGTCGAGCCGGGCCGGATCGTCGAACCGCATCGTTACCTTGGCGAGGGTGGCGGCATCGAGACCGACTAGGAACTTCTCGGCGGCGGCAGTGATCGCCGCGGCGACTTTCGCTGTGGAGGGAACGGCCGTGGAGGGAACGGCCGGCGAGGCCGACTCGGGAGCCGCGGCTTGCGCGAGCGTCAACAGCAGCGACCAAGCGTAACACGAAAGAGCGAGACGTTTCATATCCGAAAGTTCCTTCAATGACATGGGAAGGCGAGCGAGACGGAACAGCGACTGCGGCCAGGGGGAGGAACGGCGAGGCGGGGTCGGCGCGAGGCCGAGATGGTGCGAGGCGGTGGGAGCTGCCCGGAGCGTCGGGCCGATAATACCAAGTCGCGCGGCCATTATCGACGACGAACCGGTTTCGCTCAACGGGGTGATTCGGGCATTCGGGTCGCTACGGAGTCTTCCGAATACGAAACGTCACCGGAACGTGTACATGCTGATCGACCGGTTTGCCGTCGCGAAGCGCCGGGGTGAAAGTCCAGTCTCGTACCGCCTCGATCCACGCCTGATCCATGTCCGAGTAGCCGGAACTCTTGAAAACCGAAACGGAGAGAACCTTCCCTTCGGTGCTCACATGCACCGCGAGATCGGCCGAACCGTCGAGTTTCTGCGCGTAGGCATACGGGGGGTAAATTGGCAACCGGCGCGAGAGGATCGTCGGCGCCGTGACGATGCCGCGCATTTCTTGCGTGACGATCGTCACCGTGCTGTCGGATTCGATCGTCTCGGTTTCCGGTGGCTTCGCCAGCGGTTGCTTACGCTTCGGCGGCGTGAGGGGCTGCTCTTCGGGAGGCTTTTCTTCTTCTTCGATCTTCTCCATCGGTGGAGGGGCGATCGGCACCGCGACCGCCTGCGGGCGCGGAAGCTCGGCCGTGATCACCGCTTCGGGCGGCAGCTCGACCTTGGCGATCAGCAGCTCAAGCGGCTTCGGCAACTCTTTGAGCTTCGTCGGCTTGACCAAGTCCGGAAGCTCCACCTTCGGCTTCGCGGCGATCAGCGTGATCGCGACGCTCGTCCGCCCGGCCTCGGGCTCGAGCGCAATCCGAATCACCGTCGACCCGGGATGGTAATGGAAAACGAACCAATAGTGCCCCGCGACGCTTCCGCCGAGCAACAAGACGAAGACGGCATAGTCGAGCAGGAAGCGTCGCAAATCAAAACCCCGTGCCGCAAATCAACCTCTTAACGATCGAAACCGGAGCCCGCCTAGCGGCGGCGACTTGACAGCGGCCTCGCCTCGCTAATGATAGTAAGTCTCATCGGCTTTCGTTTGTTTCATGCCGGTGAACCAATCATACTTGATCGCGCTGCGCCGAAAAAGACTCTTATCGTCAAGCGATCGTCGTAGAGTCACGGGACGAACCTGAGGCAAGTACTACCGCTCGGCGGTAGATCGAATCGAATAGGTAATTGTTCCCACACCATTAATCTCGGCTTTCGCGGTACGCAGGAGCGGCAGGCATGATGACCGGGATGTGGGAACATACTTGGCGGGAGCTGTTCTTCCGCGGCGGCGAGGTGATGTGGCCGATCTTGGTTTGCTCGATCCTCGGGCTGGCGATCGCCGCGGAACGCGTGCTCGTCTTCTGCTGGTACTTCACGCCGTATCACGGCTTGGTCCGGGCGCTGAAGCGGCAGATCGAACACGGCGATCTCGCGCGAGCCCGACAGATCGCCGCGCTGCGGCACGGCCCGATCGCGCGGGCGGCCGAGTCGTATTTGGAACACATCCACCTCACCTCGGCGGCGCGCGAAGATATCGTCGGCCGAGTCGTGTCGGAGAACGTCTCGAAGTTGGAGACCCGGCTGCATTGGCTGTCGATCATCGGCATCCTCGCGCCGATGCTCGGGCTCTTGGGCACGGTCGCCGGCTTGGTCGAAGCGTTCAACGAGATCGAGCGAGCCGGCGGACAAGTGCAGCCGAAAGACCTCGCCTCCGGCATTTGGGCCGCGCTGCTGACGACCGTGTTCGGCCTGGTCGTGGCGCTGCCCGCGCTGGCTGTCTATCACTTGCTCGAGAACCGCGTGAACACGATCTTGCTGCAATGCCAATGGATGGTCTCGCATCTGAACGAATGGCTGCATAAGCAACCTTCGCTCGCTCTCGAAGGGGGCGAGCATATCGACACGATGCCCGACGAACGGCTCACTTCGGTCGGCGGCGGATAACACGTCATGGCTTTGCAAATCCCCCGCCGTCGCCGGAAGCCGATCTCGATCGACATGAGCCCGCTCATCGATTGCATTTTTCAATTGTTGATTTTCTTCATGCTGAGTTCGACGTTTCTCACGCCGTCGATCAAGCTCACGCTGCCGACCGCCGTAGCGCCGACGAACGCCGTCGACCAGCACATCATGGTCACGCTCGGAGCCGACGACGAAACGTACGTCAACCAAGATCGGGTCGACGAATCGCAGTTGCTGTCGAAGCTGAGCGAAGTGCTCGCCCCCCAGAAAGAGAAAGTCGTGACGATCCGCGGCGACGAGAAGATCCCCTACGGCCGGTTCGTGAAAGCGCTCGAAGCCGCCAAAGCGGCCGGTGCGTCCGACGTGAACGTAGCCCATGCCGTGCCGGATTAAGCCGGCGCCGATGAACCCTTTGCGAATGCCCCTTTTGCTAATCAACGTGCGATGACCCCTGAAACGCTGCTCGAATCTTCCGCTACCGAAGCGCCTACGGCCGAAGCGATCATCGCCGAACATCTGGCGACTGCGAAGCGGCAATCGCTCACGGACCCTGCCGATCGCCCCAACGAAAACACTTCGTCCCGCGCCAAGCTCTATCGTTTGTTCTGGCGCTGGCACTTCTACGCGGGCATGTTCGTCGCCCCGATCATTCTCACCGCTTCGATCACCGGCGGGCTCTACGTGTTCATCGATGAGTTGGTGCCGCTCATGTATCCCGAGCTGATGTCGGCCGAGCCGCCGGCCGCGGGTGCTCGAAACCTGACGCTGGCCGAGCTCGGCACGGCCGTGATGAAAGAGCATCCGCAAGCGAAGCTCCTCTCCGTAGCGCAGCCGGTCGCGCCGGGTTTGAACGCCGAACTCGCGATGCAACTCGGCAAAGATCGGCGCACGGCCATGGTCGACCCCACGACCGGCCGAGTCGCCGGCCTCTACGACGGCGGCAGTTCGTTCTTCGGCATCGTGCTCGGTTTGCATCGTCGCTTGTTGTTGGGAACGCCGGGCCGCATCACGGTCGAGCTGGCCGCTTCGTGGGGAATTGTCTTGATCATCACCGGCACGTATCTGTGGTGGCCGCGCCGCACCGGCCGCGCGGCTTCGCCCGGTGCCGGCGTTTGGTATCCGCGCCTGCGTGCTCCGCTGACGGTCGTCTTGCGCGATCTGCATACGGTCGTCGGTTTCTACGGCGTGGCGACCGCCGCAATCATCCTCGCCACCGGCTTGTTCTTCACGCAGTTTTTCGGCAACGGCTACAAGATGCTGACGAACAACTTCGGCTCGGCTCCGGCCGTGATGAAGCAAGCGCCGAAGTCGGAGCCCGCCAATGGGCGAGCGCGCATCTCGCCCGACGCGGCGTTGAGCACCGCCGAAGCGTTGTTGCCCGGCCAAGGCCCGATCCGTGTCGGCGTTCCTGCCTCGCCGACCGATTCGTTCCGCGTGCAACGGGTCGACGATTCGAGTCCGACGTTGAAGACGACCGTGTTCGTCGATGCGTACTCGGGCAAGGTCAACGGTTCGTTCGGTTGGGACGACATTTCGACGTTGCATAAAATTCGCTCAAGCATCTATCCGATTCACGTCGGCTCGATCTATGGCTTGCCGACGAAGATTCTCGCCCTGCTGACTTGCCTGGCTCTGACGTTGCTTTCGATCACCGGCGTATGGATGTGGTGGCGCCGCCGGCCGCGCGGCACATGGGGCCTCGCCCCGTCGACGGCGAACATCGCGATCCCGCGCTGGCTGCTCGGCTTGATCGTCGTCTTGGGTGTTTTAATGCCGGCCATGGGGATGTCGCTCGCGTTGATCCTCGTCGTCGACTTCGCTGTTGTCCGCTTCCTGGCTTTCCGTCGGCGATCGTCGGCTGCGGGTTAACGACACCGCTCGGGCTGCCCCTCTCGGCCGCTGGTTCATCCCCACGGAGAAGGCCCGGGTAGCGAGATTTTCGGCGAAAGGCTAAAACCGGCTTAGCTGGATTTAGCCGCTCGTCTCTCTTGCCGCCGCTCCTCGATATGAACCAGGTTCTCTTTCTCTGCACCGGCAACTACTACCGCAGTCGCTACGCCGAGATTATGTTCAACGTCCTCGCGCAGCGCGAGGGGCTTCCGCATCGAGCGTTCTCGCGCGGCTTGGCGCCGAGCCCGCTGAACGTCGGCCCGATGTCGCCCCACACGATCGCCGCGCTGACCCGCCTCGGTATCGAACACGCCGAACATCTGCGCGACCCGCTCGCCGTGGCCGATGCCGATTTCGAGTCGTCGGAGTTGGTCGTCGCGGTGAAGGAAGCGGAACATCGGCCGCTGATGGAGCGCCGATTCCCAGCCCATTTGCCCCGGGTCGAATTCTGGCATGTCGACGATCTCGATTACGCCGAACCTGCCACCGCCCTGCCTCACCTCGACGTGCTGCTGACATCGCTGATCGCCCGGCTCAAAAACAAGTCCGACGTCGCTTAAACGGACGCTCGTCTTAGATAGGAACCCCTCATGCGCTATGCCGTTCCCCTGTTGCTTGCCTTCGTGTTCACCATCGTGTTTACATCTGCGGCGCAGGCCGAAGATTGGTCGGCTTGGCGCGGGCCGGATCGTTCGGGCATCAGCAAAGAACAGGGCCTGCTCGCAAGTTGGCCGGCTGCCGGTCCGAAGCTCGCTTGGAAAACTACCAATGTCGGCGATGGTTTTTCGACGCCGTCGGTCGCCGCCGGAGTGTTGTACGTCATGGGCAACCACGACGGGCAAGAGTACATTTACGCCGTCGATGTGAATGCCGCCGGGAAGCAACTCTGGGCCGTTTCGCTCGGTGCGGTTCGCCACGGAGGCGCAGGCTATCCCGGTCCGCGCTCGACGCCGACCGTCGACGGCGCGCTCGTCTACACGCTCGGTCTCAACGGCGACCTCGTCTGCCTCGACGCCAAGAGCGGCAAGGTCGTGTGGCGGCACGATCTCGTCGCCGAGTTCGGCGGCGCGATCCCGACTTGGGGCTATAGCGAATCGGTGCTGATCGACGGTCCGTGGGTCGTCTGCACGCCGGGCGGTTCGCAAGCCACGCTCGCCGCGTTTCAGAAAGACTCGGGCAAGCTCGTCTGGAGTTCGGGCGTCGGCGACGGAGCCGGCTACTCGTCGATCGTGCAGGCCGAGATCGGCGAGGTGAAGCAGTACGTGCAGTTCACGGCCGAGGCGCTCATCGGCGTGGCGGCGAAAGACGGCAAGCCCCTTTGGCGTTACGACGCGCCGGCCAACGGCACCGCCAACATCTCGACGCCGCTCGTCGCGGGCAATCGGGCGTTCGCCGCGTCGGGCTACGGAACCGGAGGCGGAGCCGCGAAGATCATCAAGACCGACGCGATGTTCAAGGCCGGCGAAGCGTTCTTCACCAAGCAGATGAAGAACCATCACGGCGGAATGGTTCTGATCGACGGTTATATCTACGGCAGCGACGATCCGGGCGTGCTCACCTGCATCGAGCTCGCGACCGGCGAGACGAAGTGGCGCGAGCGCGGAACCGGCAAGTGCTCGCTCATCGCGGTCGACGGAATGCTCATCACACGGAGCGAAAGCGGCAAGGTTTGCCTCGTGAAAATCTCGCCCGAGAAGGCCGAGATCGTCAGCGAATTCGAGCAACCGGACCGAACCGATAAACCAAGCTGGGCCCATCCGGTCGTCGCCAACGGCTTCTTATACCTGCGCGACCACGAGTTGCTGCAATGCTTTTCGTCGTATTCCGCGCGAATGCGGAGCTTCGGTTTTTCCAGCACGACGGTCGAGCGCGGCTCCACGGTCTTCGTCAACCAGACGCTCGAGCCGATCACCGAGTCGTGGCCGACGACCGTGTTGCCGCCGAGCACCGTGGCGTTGGCATAGATCACGACATGGTCTTCGATCGTCGGATGGCGCTTCGTGCCGCGCACTAAGTTGCCGTCGCCGTCGGTGGCGAAGCTGAGCGCGCCGAGCGTCACTCCTTGATAGAGCTTCACATGCGCGCCGATCTCGCAAGTCTGTCCGATGACGACGCCCGTGCCGTGGTCGATGAAGAAGTGGGTGCCGATCGTCGCGCCCGGATGGATGTCGATCCCCGTCTTGCTATGGGCCCATTCGGTCATCATGCGCGGAATGAGCGGCACTTCCATCTCATACAAGATGTGCGCGAGTCGATAAACGGTGATCGCTTCCAGGCCCGGATAGCAGAAGATGATTTCGTCGAGCCCGCGCACGGCCGGATCACCGTCGAAGGCGGCTTGCACGTCGAGCGCGAGCGCGTGGCGGACGTTCGGGATGTGTTCGAGAAACTCGATCGCCTTGGCTTGCCCGAGCGCTTCGAAGTCGGTGTCGCATTCGTCGACCGGAACGCGGCCGGCTTCGTGTCGCAGGGCCCGCGCGATCTGCGTCGTCAGCTTGTCGTGCAGGCCGTCGATCAGATCGCCGACGTGATAGAGGACGTTCCCTAAGTGCAGCCCTTCGCGCCGGCGAAAGCCCGGGAACAAAATCTCCTTCAGGTCTTCTAGAATCACGATGATCGCATCGTAGTTCGGCAGCGGGCAGTGGCCGAGGTGGTTCACCGAGCCGGCTTCGCTATAGGTTTCGACGATCCGCTTGGTCAGCTCGGGGAGTTGTTCTTTGAGGCGAAGATCGGAGGCCACGGCTGTTTAGCTCCTGCGGGCCTGATGCTCAGAGCCGCGCGTTGCGAGAGAGGGACTTAGGAACGAGACGAAGGGGAGCGCAAGGAAAATCGACGACCGTTGATTACGGTCGACAACAGCGACGACATTCCAGCGCACTCAAAACCATCGCACACGCCTCGTAAGAATCTCGAGCGATCCCACGCCCGTGCGGCCTTAGAGCGACCGCGAGAAGCCGCGTAAGCTGCGGGCTTTCTCCGGCCAATCCTAGGGCTCACCGGCGTCAAAATCAAGCGACTCCTCCTCATCTTCGGCCGGCGAACCCTAAGGAATTGAGGGACGAGGAGGAAAATAGTGGTCAGGGGTCGGTGGTCGGGGGGCAGTTGGGAAGACTTCGCTACGCGCGCGTTAATGTAGCAGGCACGTTCCACGTGCCGTCAGCCACGTGCGCCATCGAAGC
>JAIOPP010000024.1 GCA_021413845.1 Planctomycetia bacterium
AGAACTTTGCCGTCCATGTTGCCGAAGATGTTGTGACCGACCCAACTCATGACGTTCAAATTGCGGCGGGCGAACATCGGGGCCAACACGCTCTTGAGCAGCGTCTCGCCCGTCTTGCCGTCGTAGCCCATGTGGCGCGAGCTTCGTTCGCGAGCCAATTCGTCGATCGCCGGCAGGTTCGTACCAAGCGACGGCGTGAAGTTCAAATGCGAGAACCCGAGATCGAGCGCGGCGATCGCGTAGAGCGAACTTGCGGGCAGCGTGCATTTGCGCGGCTTGTCGATCAGCTTATCGAGCTCGCTCCACTTGGCCGGGAACTGCGCCGGGTCGACCGGAGGCTCCGTCGAAGCGACGTTGATGACGATCACATGAGCCAGCTTATTCTCTTCGGCGAACTTCTTGAGATCGCCTTGAATGCGGGCGATCGTTTCGCGCGGCGTTTCGCTCTTCGTCGCTTTCACAGCCGCCGAAGCAAGGCCTTCGATCGTCGAACCGCAATTCGCGACCGTGCCGGGCCGGATCACCTTGTCGAGCTTTTCCAGTTCGCTTTTCAGCTTCGTGATGAGCTCGCCGTCGATGGCGCGACTTTCGGTGCTCATCCGCATCGCTTCTTCGTAACTCTTCAGCTCGCGAATCTCATGGCCGCCGATGACGAGATCTTTCCAGTCGATCAAATCGAGCGACTTAAACTGCGGCAACTCGCTTACGAGCGCGGTCGTTTGCGTGAGACCCTTCTTAAGCGCCAATAGTCCGACGATAGCCGTCGAGGCGACGCCTCCCTTGGCGCCGATAAACCAAACACCGATTCGATTGCGAGCCATGCGAGTGCGTCTTTTCAGGGTGTGCGATTGCGGAGGCGAGGCGGGAGGGAAACCGGACGCGAGGACTTGATTTACCCGCGTTGGCCGGTTTACGAACTCACAATTGTCGGCAACCGATTGCCCAACGTCAAGGATCGATCGAGGCGACGTATTTGCCGGGCGCAATGCGTGGAGCACACCCTAATTCGAGCATCTCGTTGCCGTGTCTGATACCATGGCCGCGAGGTCACGATCGCAACCCATTCGCTTGTCGAGGAGACGATTGTCATGCCTACGTTCATACCCGGCCCGAAGGTCGTAGCGGCGGCAGGAAATCTTCCGAAACGGATCGAAGAGTTCATCGGTCGAGCCAACTCGGGCACGGCTTCCGTCAGCGTGGCGCGCATGGTCAGTCCGGCGGGTTGGGTCGAGCCGGGACAAACGCCGGAATTCGACGAATACACGCTCGTCTTAAAAGGGACGTTGCACGTCAAGACGCGCGAAGGAGAGATCAAGATCGCCGCCGGGCAGGCGATCATTACCCACGGCGGTGAATGGATCCAGTACAGCACGCCGGGCACGGAAGGTGCCGAATACGTTGCCGTTTGCTTGCCGGCCTTTTCGCCGGGCACCGTGCATCGCGATGCGTGAACGAACCATGTGAACGGCGACGGCCGATTTCGAGCGAAAACCGATGAACGATTCGACATCGACCCCACCTGCCGCTCCGACGCGCGCCGATCGCTTACGCCTGCGCGAACGACCGCAACGAAGATCTGCGATGCGGCAGTCTTGGCGCTCGTTGCTGTTCGCCCATTGGCGCGTCGATCCCGATCGGATTCAACGAACTCTGCCCAAGGGTCTTTATGTCGACACGTTCGACGGCTCGGCTTATATCGGCGTCGTCCCGTTCTTCATGCGCAACATCCGCCCTTGGTGGTTCCCTTGTCTTCCCGGGCTGTCGAACTTCCTCGAACTCAATGTCCGAACCTATGTCTATGATGCCGCGGGAACTCCGGGCGTTTGGTTCTACTCACTCGATTGCAATCAGCCGCTCGCGGTGTGGGGAGCGAGAAAGTTTTATCATCTCCCGTATCGACATGCCGCGATGAGCGCTCCACAGCTCGGCGCCACGATCTCTTATGCATCGCGCGTCGCGCGATCGGAGCTCCATTGCAACGTGCGCTACACGCTCGACAGCAACGAGCGCGAAGCGGTTCCCGGCTCGCTCGATTTCTTCCTGATCGAACGCTATGTGCTGTTCGCGGAGAGCCGACACGGAGAGCCATTCTCGGGCCAAGTCTACCATCGACCCTATCCAATCGTGGCCGCAAGCATCGCCGATTGGGATTGCAATCTTTTTACGACGCAGGACTTCGGCATCGACGGCTCAAAACCGGAACTCCTATGCGGTTCGCATGGAGTCGACGTCGAAGTCTTCGGGTTGCAACACGCTACCGAAGGATGAACTTCGGAAGCGACCGGCTCTACCCCTGCCCTTGCGAGCGGTCGTCCAGCAGTTGCGGGGGCTCGATCAAGTCTCGTGCGACCGGCGGCACCTCGCGCGGCGCGGTCGAGGTATAGCGCCGCCCTTCCGTGCCCGGCATGAGGAACGGCCCGGTCGAATTCGCTTCGACGATTTGTTTCAACTCCGCGCCGTCGATCACTTCCTTCTCGAGCACACGCTCGGCGACTGCGACGAGTGCGGCCTTGCGCGTCGTCAAGATGTGTTGCACCCCTTCGATCGCGGCACTGATGATTCGTTTCACTTCTTCATCTATTTCACGGGCCGTTTTCTCGCTGATCGTGTGGTCGTTTGCCATATCGCGCGAGCTTGCTATGAACGGCGAGCGGTTGCTGGCCCGATAGGTCACGCGGCCGAGTCGGCTCATGCCGAAGTCCATCACCATCGAGCGTGCGATGCCGCTGGCCCGTTCGAGATCGTTCTGAGCGCCGGTCGAGACGTCGTTGAAGATCATCTCTTCGGTCATCGTGCCGGCGAGGAGGATCTGCAGATAGCTTTCGAGTTCGGCGTGCGTCGTCATGTATCGATCTTCTTCCGGCCGCATGATGACCGACGCTAGGGCATTGAGCCCGCGCGGAATGATCGAGACGCGATGGACCGGATAGGTGTTCGGCAACGAGTAAGCCGCCAGTGCGTGGCCCGCTTCGTGGTAGGCCATCCGTTGCTTCTCGTCGGCTTGAATGACGCGATGTTTCTTTTCCATGCCCGAGGTGACCCGATCGATCCCCTCGTTGAACTCGTCCATTCCGACGGACGTTTTTCCTTTGCGCGCCGCCAGCAGCGCCGCTTCGTTCACGAGGTTCGCCAGGTCGGCTCCGGCAAGACCCGACGTCACTTTCGCCACCATCTTGAGGTCGACCGTCTCGTCGAGCTTCACACCATGAACGTGAACGTTCAGAATCTTTTCGCGCCCGCGCACGTCGGGCCGGTCGACGACCACTTGGCGATCGAAACGGCCGGGTCGCAACAACGCGGGGTCGAGCGTTTCCGGACGATTGGTCGCGGCCAGCACGA
This sequence comes from Planctomycetia bacterium, assembly GCA_021413845.1. Lineage (NCBI taxonomy): Bacteria > Pseudomonadati > Planctomycetota > Planctomycetia > Planctomycetia bacterium. Next base: position 3,340 of record JAIOPP010000024.1, read on the forward strand.
TCACGCCGTTGTTCGAGACGAAGCCGTCCATTTCGACGAGAAGTGCGTTGAGCGTTTGTTCGCGCTCGTCATTGCCGCCGACGATGTTGCCGCCGCGCGTCTTGCCGAGGGCGTCGAGTTCATCGATGAAGATGATACAAGGAGATTTCGCTTCCGCTTGCTGAAACATATCGCGAACTCGGGCCGCCCCGACGCCGACGAACATTTCGACGAAATCGCTTCCCGACAGGCTATAGAACGGAACACCCGCCTCCCCCGCGATCGCCTTCGCCAGCAATGTTTTTCCGGTTCCGGGCGGACCGATGAGCAACACCCCTTTCGGAATCCGTGCGCCGAGGCGTTGAAACTTTTCCGGCGATTTGAGGAACTCGACGACTTCGCGTAGTTCTTCCACCGCTTCGTCGATGCCGGCCACTTCTTCGAACGTGACGCCGATATCTTCTTGGGCATACATCTTCCCGCGGCTTCGGCCGAACGACATCGGCGACCCGGCACCGCTCAGGCGTCGCATGGCAATGAAGATGAACAACAACATCAAGCCGGTCAGAATAATCATCGGCAAGTATTGCTTGATCGGATGCGGCTGGCCTTCGGCGCTGACGTCGTGAAAGCCATTGTCCATGAACAGCTTCATCAACGTGCCGTTGTCGTTGTCGAACCCGTAACGACCGGTATGGAACGTCACGTTCCTCTCGGCATCGCCGGCGGGCTCGATCGACTCCATCGTTACGGTGCCGGTGACTTCCATCGGCGTGACTTTGATGTTCGCCAACTCGGAATAGCGAGTGACACGACGCCGGCCGACGGACTCGCCGCTCACGACGTCGATATAACGCAATTGATTCCGGAGCGCTTGCACCGCAGCCGACTCCGACTTAGCGGCATCCCCCCCGCGCGTTGAAATCGAGGGAGGAGTCGCCGCTGCCGATGGCGATGTCCCGGTGGCAGTCGGTACGGCAACAGGAGCGGTGCCCGTCGGTGTTGCCGCGGCCGGCACGGAAGCGGAAGGGATCGGCGTTGGGGTCGCCACACCGATCGTCGATGTGGCCTTCGGATTTCCCTTTTGGATGAGTTGCACGAGCTCTAGATAAGGAATCTCCGCTTCCCGAGTCGTCCGTACGAAATAGGCCGAAAGGAATAAAAACCCGCAGGTTGCGAGAAAAACCCAGAGCAGAACGGTCGTGAACGTGGCGGGCTTTTTCTCAGGCGTATTCGGGCGCGGTTTCGGCTGATTTTCCATGCGAAGTCACTATTCTCGCGTTTCGAGGTGATGCGGTCCTTGCTATTGTAACACGCCTTCGACGATCGGGTGAAGAACGCCGCCTCGGGTTGTCGCCTTCGACGACGACGCCTAGAATGTCCATCGGCGTGCGGAACTATCGGCGGCGCTTGACATTAGCACGTCGTCGTTCGCCGATGAACTGATCGAAATCGCGGCAGCCTCCGCACCGGCCGCTAGCGCGCCAGGCGCGGGTTTGCCGACTGTCCGCCGCACGATCGTCCTCTTAATCGCCCCAACCTTCGCTTCGCTCGTTCGACCGCATGACAAGCTCGTTCGCATGACCACGCAAGTCGCCGTTCTCGGATCGACCGGGAGTATCGGACGCAACACCCTCGAGGTGATCGCAGCATCCGCAGGGCGTTTGCGCGCAGTAGCACTGACGGCGTTCGCGAACACCGAACTGTTGCTCCGCCAAGCTTGCGAATTCCGCCCGCGCTGGGTCGTAGCTGCCGATGCCGAGGCCGCGAAGCGAACCGATTGGTCGTCGTTGCCGCCGGAATGCGAGTTGCTCGTCGGGTCCGACGCCGTTCCTCGTATCGCCTCCGAATCGGCTGTCGATGTCGTCGTCACCGCGATCGTCGGCAGCGCCGGGCTGCGCGGTACCTGGGCTGCGCTCGAAGCCGGTAAAAAGGTCGCCTTAGCGAACAAAGAGACCCTGGTCATGGCCGGCGGACTCGCCATGAGGCTTGCCGCCGAACGTGGCGCCGTGATCATTCCCGTCGACAGCGAGCACAGCGCCGTCTTCCAAGCCTTGCAAGCCGGCCGACGCCATGAAGTTCGCAGAATCGTGCTGACTGCCAGCGGCGGCCCCTTTCGCAACTACACGCTCGAACAGCTTTCGACCGTAACCGTAGCCGACGCTTTAGCGCATCCCACCTGGAATATGGGCCGCAAGATCACGGTCGATTCGGCAACGATGATGAACAAGGCTCTCGAAATCATCGAGGCCCGTTGGTTGTTCGACCTTACGAGCGACCGGATCGGCGTGGCGATCCATCCTCAGTCGGTGGTGCATTCGATGGTCGAGTATGTAGATGGCTCGGTCGTCGCGCAGCTCAGCCCGCCGGATATGAAGCTGCCGATCCAATATGCGCTCACGTATCCGGATCGTCTGCCCGGTCCTGCCGCTAAAATCGATTGGACCGCACCTCAAAAGCTCGAATTCTTTCCCCCCGACACGACCCGCTTCCCGGCTTTGGAACTAGGCTTGGAAGCGGCCCGTAGCGGCGGCACGACCGGTGCCGTGCTGAATGCGGCGAACGAAGCGGCGGTCGCGCAGTTTCTTGCCGGTGAAATCAAGTTCACCGATATCGTCCCGGCGTGTCGCAGCGTGCTGGACTCTCACAATTACGAACCGCAACCGACGCTCGACCGGCTCATCGAGTCCGATCGTTGGGCTCGACAGGAGATCGCGAATTGGATTTGCCATTAGTCGCCGCCGCGTCCTCGATCGATTGGTCCTACTGGGGGCATCTCGCCCAAGGCATCCTCGCGCTCGGCCTTGTGATCTTCATTCATGAGTTCGGCCATTTCGCAGCCGCGAAACTTTGCGGCGTGCGGGTCGAAAAGTTTTACGTCGGCTTCGATCCCTACGGGCTACGGCTGTTTCGCTTCCGCCACGGCGAAACGGAATACGGCATCGGCGCGATCCCGCTCGGCGGCTACGTCTACATGCTCGGCCAAACCGACAACCCCGGCAAGCAAGCCGAGGAAGCGGAGCGCGCTAAAGCATTGAACGCCGGATCGGCGGCCGAAGGGCTCGTCGAAGGTCAAACGATCGAGAAGCAACAAGTCGTTTGGGATCCGCGCAGCTACCCGGCGCAATCGGTGCCGGAGCGGATGCTCATCATCTCGGCAGGGGTGATAATGAACGCGATCACGGCGTTCTGCTTCGCTACGGTCGCGTATCTCATGGGAGTTCAATACACGCCGACGTCGGTCACGGCGGTTTCTCCCGGCGGGCCGGCTTGGGAAAAGAACCTGAGCGCCGGCGACGTGATCGTGCAGATCGACGACGTAACGAAGCCTCGCTTCGAAGCCGATCTTCGCTCGCGCGTGGCGCTAGCCGATCTGAAAAAGGGGCTCGAATTTCGAGTCAAGCGCGCCGGTAGCGACGAATATGCGCTCGTCGTCCATCCTCGCAAGCCGCGCGCAGATACCGTTCCGTCGCTCGGCATCGCCGGGCCGACTCTTACGAAGCTGAGCAACCCGAAGGATACGAAGAAGTTCCCCTCGACGCTCGAAGGAACACCGGCCCGTGCCGCCGTTCCGGCATTCGAGCCGGGCGACGAATTCGTTAAGATCGGCGACCGCGATGTGCATTCGTACGTCGACATCGCGACCGCGATGACCGAGTTCGCGGATCGGAAGCTTCCGATCACGGTGCGTCGCACGACGGTCGACGCCGGTGGGACCGTGACCGTGCGCGAAGTGAAAACCGAAGTCGCTCCCCGGCCGCTGCGCATGCTGGGCATGACGATGCAGTTCGGTCCGATCGTGAGCGTGCAAATCGACTCGCCTGCGGCCAAGGCCGGATTGCAAGTCGGCGATGTTTTGAAGTCGATCGACGGCGAACCCCTGGGGGATCCCGTCACCGCGTCGGAGCGATTCCGCCGCAAGCAAAAATCGGCGCCGGAAAAGGCATGGCACATCGTCGTCGAACGCAAGACCGGCGACAGCGCGAAAGAACTGACGCTCGACATCGTGCCGCGTGCGGCCGATCGCTTCGAAGCCCCTCTTACGTTCCCTTACTTGTCGTTGCCGACCCTGGGCATCGCGTATTCGATTCCGCCCGTCATCGCGACGGTCGAGCCGGGAAGTTCGGCGGAGAAGGCCGGATTGAAGGCGGGAGATACGCTGACGCTCTTCAAAACGCAACCGACAAGCGAGCCTCTCGAATCGGGTGAAGCTCCGGAAGCAAGAAGCATCAAGCTCACCGAGAACGACATCAACAATTGGCCGGCCTGTGCGCTCGGGCTGACCAGCATGCGCAACAGCACGAAGATCGAACTCACGACGAGCGACGGCCGAAAGGTCGTGCTCGAACCGATCGACTCGAAGGAGTTCTTCTCTACCGATCGTGGCTTCATCTTCCAAGCTCCGAAAGAAATTCGCAAAGCCGAAGACTTATCTCAAGCCTTCAACTACGCCTGGATCGACACGCGCGATTCGATGACGCAGGTCTATCGCTTTCTGCATGCGATGTGGATCGGTCAGATCCCGCCGAACAACGTCGGCGGTGTCATCACCATCGCTACGCAAGCCGGCGAGGCGGCCTCGGGCGGCCTGTCGACGCTGCTCCTGTTCTTGATGATGCTCAGTTGCAATCTCGCCGTGCTCAACTTCTTGCCGTTCCCGGTTCTCGACGGCGGCCACATGGTGCTGTTGATGTACGAGGGAATCTTTCGGCGTCCGCCGCCGGAGCGGTTCGTCAACTATCTCCAATTGGTCGGACTCTGCTGCTTGTTGTTCCTCATGGGCTACGCCTTGAAGAACGACATCTTCCGGCTTCCGTGGCTGAACTAACGGACGCGAACAGCGGGCGATCGCGCTCGCAGTTGCTTCCCGACGGCGTCGTTTTGTTCGATGCCGTCGGGACATTGCTTCGGCCCGAGCCTGCCGTGGCGGAAGCCTATGCCGCGGCTGGCGCACGCTACGGCTCGCGACTTTCTCGAACCGATATCGATGCCGCATTCCGCAGAGTCTTCACGGCGGAAAAGGCCGCGGACTTACGGGACAACGAAGGCCGAACCGACGAAGCTCGCGAGCGAGAGCGTTGGCGAGCGATCGTCGCCGGCGTGTTCGACGACGTCCCGGCCGAGCGTCGCGACGCGCTCTTCGAAGAGCTTTGGAACCACTTCGCGGCACCGTCTTCATGGCGACTGTTCGACGACGTGCGACCGATGCTCAAGCGACTCATCGCGGCCGGCCGCTCCGTGGCGATCGCCTCGAACTTCGATCGCCGGCTGACGCCGATCGTCGCGACGCTTTTACCGGAGATTCCGCTCGAACGAGTGTTCGTCTCGTCCCTTGTCGGATATCGCAAGCCGGCGACGGGATTCTTTCGCGCTAGCGAGCGCAAGCTCGTCGAGCTTGGCATCACAACCAAGTCGTGTACGCTCATCGGCGACGACATCGACGAAGATTTTCACGGTGCGCAAGCGGCAAACTGGCAAGCGATGTTACTCGACCGAGACGATCGATACCCCGGCCTCACGCCGCGCATTCGCAGCTTAGACGAACTCCTCTGAGCGACTCGCGCCGCGTTACTCGATCGTTTCGCGCGCGAGCGCCAGCGCCCCATGCACGACCATCGCTTCGCCGAGCTTCGGTGCCGCGATCTCGTAAGTTCCGACGAGCGTCGGAAACACGTACCGCTCCACTGCCGTACGGAGCGGTCGATAAAACATCGTCTCACCCATCAAAGCCACGCCCCCTCCGACGATGACGCTTTGCGGCGCAAGCAGCGTGATCGTCTGCGCGATGGCCCAACCGAGCGTCTCGATGGCTCTGTCGAGAATCACCTGCGAAGGTCCATGTCCGCGCTCCGCCGCATATGCGAGCTCGCGCGCGGTGATTCGAACCGTCGCCCGCTCACTTTGGATGCTCGGCAACTCCGCGAAGATCGGATCGGCGACTAACTTCGCAGCGGCTCGCTCGATGCCGAGGCCGGAGGCGATCGATTCGACCGTATCATGCGCATCGACGGCGGAGAGGCCTGGCCGTAAGTGGCCGATCTCCGCAGTAGCGGGTCCGAAGCCGTGATAGAGCTTGCCGTGCTGCACGAAGCCGCCGCCGATTCCGGTTCCTACGGTTACATAGAAAACGGGATCGCGACCCTCCCCTGCTCCGAACCGCGCTTCGGCCAATGCGGCAAGGTCGGCATCGTTGCCCAGCGCACATCCCAAGCCAAGCGCCTCGCGACACCACGCGGCCAAGGGAAAGTCGTCCCATCCGGCGACTTGATGGCTCGTGATCGTCCGGCCGGAGATCGCATCGATCGGCCCTCCGAAGCCGATGCCGACCGCGGCCAGGCCGAACTCATCCATCAACGGCCCCGCCGCCGCCGCGATTTGCTTACGAATCCCCGCCGCTCCGGCTTCCCGATCGATCGTCAATCGGACGGGCTCTGCGGCGAACGTGCCGTCGCCGGGTCCGACGCCGAGTTGCAACTTCGTGCCGCCGATTTCGATTCCTAAGAACATCATCGCAATGGCGACTCCGGCCGTGATCGCAGAACCGCTCGTTTCTTAGAACGGCGACTGCTTATTCACCGGCCTACTTCTTGACGGGGTCGGACGATTCTTCCATACCGGCGATATATTGCCGCAGTCGCTCGAGCTCGTCGGTCACATGCCGCAGCCGCAGCATATTTTCAACGCGCTTCAGCAACTCGACTTTGTTGACCGGCTTGCTGAGGAAATCGTCGGTGCCAGCTTGCACGGCCCGTTCGATGTCGCCGAGCTCGTTGAGCGCCGTTACCATGAGGATCATGATCCCTCTCGTCGCGCGATCCGACTTGATCTTCTTGCAGACCTCGAACCCGCTGAGCTTCGGCATCATCACGTCGAGCAAGATGAGGTCGGGCTTGAACTCCGCGACCTTATCGAGGGTGTCTTTCCCGTCGACCGCGATCGCCATATCGCAATCGAGCCCCGCGAGGAATGCCTCGAGCAATTCGACGTTCACCGCATTGTCGTCGGCGATCAAGATGCGACTTTTCGGCAACGGGCTTGTCATGCGATTCTCCAACTCGAAACGGTTGAAGAAGTGGTCAGTGGTCGGTGGTCAGTGGTCAGTTGCGAAAAAGATTACGACATCTCCTCCTACTGACCACCGACCACCGACCACCGACCACTTCGTTTATAACGCTGGAATGCGGGCTGCCGGCACGGGGAACGATTCACATAGCGAGGCTACGTCGCCGCGTACGCGCTTCGCAGTCGCTTCATCGGCCGGGTTCTTCAAAATTTCCAAGATCCAATTGCCGACCTGCTTCATTTCACCGATTCCCATGCCGCGCGTCGTCAGAGCCGGGGTGCCGATGCGAATGCCCGACGGATCCAACGGCTTGCGGAGGTCGTAGGGAATCATATTCTTGTTGACCGTAATCTCGGCCTTGCCGAGCGCCTCTTCGGCGATCTTGCCCGAGATGCCGACGCTCGTCACATCGAGCAGCATCAGGTGGTTGTCCGTGCCGCCGCTGGCGAGCTTGATGCCGCCGGCCATCAATGTTTCCGCAAGAGTCTTTGCGTTGTCGATCACGGCTTGAGCATACTTCTTAAAGCTCGGCTCCAGCGCCTCGCGAAAGCATACCGCCTTACCGGCGATCACATGCATCAGCGGTCCACCTTGGATGCCGGGAAACACGTTGCGATCGACGTCTTTCGCGTAGTCGGCCTTGCACATCGTGATGCCGCCGCGCGGGCCGCGGAGAGTTTTGTGCGTCGTCGAGGTAACGAAGTCGGCGACCGGCACCGGGTTGTTGTGCAAGCCCGCCGCGACGAGACCGGCGTAGTGGGCCATATCGACGAACAACTTCGCGCCGACTTCTTTGGCGATCTCCGCGAACTTCTCGTGCTGGATCTCACGCGGATAGGCGCTCGCTCCGGCGACGATCAGCTTCGGCTTGTGCTCGCGCGCCAACTTCGCCACCTGGTCGAAGTCGATGCGGTGCGTGTCTCGCGTCACGCCGTAGCGGTGGAACTTGTAGAGCTTGCCCGAGATGTTCAGATCCATGCCGTGCGTCAGGTGCCCGCCGTGGGCTAGGTCGAGCCCGAGCACGGAGTCGCCGGGTTGCAAGGTCGACAAGTAGACGACCATGTTGGCTTGGCTGCCCGAGTGAGGCTGCACGTTCACATGGTCGGCCCCGAACAACTGCTTCAACCGATCGCGCGCCAACGTCTCGACGACATCCACATACTCGCAGCCGCCGTAGTAGCGCCGGCCGGGATACCCTTCGGCATACTTATTCGTCAGCACGCTGCCGACCGCTTGCTGCACCGCCGCGCTCGTGTAGTTTTCGCTGGCGATCATCTCCAGCCCGATCGCCTGACGCCGCCCCTCGGCAGCAACGGCGTCCCAAACTTGCGGGTCTTCCTTAGCAAGGAAATTCATGGCGACACGAGTCTCTGAAATCAGTTCGGAATTCGGTACGGAAGTTCGTAGCGAGTAGCCCATTATTCTGGAAGCGAACGGGCGTTTCGTCAATCCGCTGAGAACGGCGGTAAATACCGATGATGAAGTAGCGCCTTCCGCAACGTGCCGAACATTTCGCGAGTCGAACGATTAAAACAACCGCATCTGTCCGCTTGCCGCCTGCGGGGTTTGGAACTTCGAGAAGTCGTATTCGGGCAGCTTACGGTCGAGGCCGAATTTGCGACTGAAGATAGCGAACGACCGGCCGATCTGTTCGGCATAGGCGCCGGTGCCGCGCTGCCGCACGGTCCACTCCGATTGATAAAGGGCTCCGTCGCGCGTGTCGCGAATCAACCCTTCGACTTTATCGCGCTGGTCGGGCCGGTGGGTCGCGAGCCAATCGAGAAAGATCGGCTTCACCGCGAGCGGCAATCGCAGCAGCACATAGCCGGCGCTCATCGCTCCCGCTTCGGCGGCCGCTTCGAGAATGCGCGGCATCTCATGATCGGTAAGGCCGGGAATGATCGGCGCGACCAACACCCGCACCGGAACACCGGTCGCCGAAAGCTTCCGAACCGCCGCGAGCTTCGCCGCCGGAGTCGAGGTGCGCGGCTCCAGCGTGCGGGCCAGTTCATGATCGAGCGTCGTGATGCTGACGTTCACATGCGTCAAGCGTTCGGCGGCCAGCGGCGCAAGCAAGTCGAGATCGCGCACGACGAGCGCATTCTTCGTGATGATCGTGACTGCTTGATGCGCTTCGAGCATCACTTCCAAGAGCCCGCGCGTGAGGCGGAATTTCCGCTCGGCCGGCTGGTAGCAATCCGTTACTCCCGAGAGAGCGATGAGCGAACCTTTCCACGACGGCTTGCCGAGTGCTTCTCGCAACAGCTTCGCAGCCGCGAGCTTCACCATAATGCGGGTCTCGAAATCGAGCCCGGCATTAAAGCCGAGATACTCATGACTCGGCCGCGCGAAACAGTAGGCGCAGCCATGTTCGCAGCCCCGATAAGGATTGGCACTGAAGTCGAACGGTACGTCGGGACTGTCGTTCGTCGCTAAGATCGACTGCGTGTCGTCAACGAAGAACTGAGTCTTCACGCGCCGCTCGGGCACCAGCAACTCATCGTCGTCCGCGAGTTGCTCGTAGTCGTCTTCGACATGAATCGCGACGAATCGATTCGGCGGACTCACCGTAGCCGCACGTCCGACGATCGATTTTGCAGGAGACGACATGAAAAGTGGTCGGTAGTCAGTGGCCGGTGGTCAGTTGAGAAATATTCAGGCTGCTGAAGACTATTCGAGATTCGTTATTCGGAATTCTTTCGTCATTCGAGCTTCGACATTCGTCATTCCCGCACTCACCATTCCGCGGCTACCGGCCCGCCTTCCGGCAGCAGGCATTCCAGCGGGCAGCCGATACATTGCGGCTTCGTCTTGCAATGCTCTTTGCCGAGCCGCACGAGCAGCGCGTGGTATTCATTATAGACTTGCGGATCGGCTTCGAGCCGGCTTTCGAACCAGTCTTTAATCGCGTAGTAGTCGGCCCCGTATTCCATCCAGCCGTGTCGCGCGAGCACGCGCTGCGCATAACCATCGGCGACGAAGGAAGGGACGCCGGCCGCATAGAGCAAAATGCAATCGGCCGTTTCCGACCCGATGCCGTTGACGGAAAGCAACTCCTCGCGGAGCGTGTCGGGAGAGTTTGCGAACAGGGCCTCGAGCGAGCCGTCGTAGCGGTCGACGATGAGCCGTAATAGGTTGCGAAGCCGCTTCGTCTTCACTTGGTAGTAGCCTGCCGGGCGAATCAGTTCGGCAAGTTCCTCCGGTTCCAAGGCGTACAGTTTTGCGATCTCGAGCACACCGGCTTCACGCAGATTTTCGATCGCTTTCTCGACGTTTCGCCAATTCGTATTCTGCACCAAGACTGTGCCGACGAGGATCTCCGTCGGGCCGTCGCCGGGCCACCAATGCTGCGGCCCGAAATGAGCGAAGAGCCGATCGTAGATTTCGCGCGGCAGCATCGTCACGGGTCATTCTCAGATCGAAATATCAAATCCGCAGGGGCGTTCCCTGCGCGATGAAAACTAAAATGTACGCCTTTCATCACAAAGCGGAAAAAGAATTTTTCCGCAAAGTCGACTTGTCATCCGTTCCGACCGCGCGGCTTCTCGATTGCTAGCACGCGCTGCGCTGCGTAGAAGACCATGGATGAAATTGCGCACTCAAATGTCAAGAGAAGATTCGATCGCAAAATATGCCTGCGTAGTGCGGCGCAAAAACACCCTTGGTCGTTTCGACGGCGAGTTTTATAATGCGACCCGTTCGAGAGACACGACATTCGTCGAACGTCGTAGGACCGCTTCCGTTTCGTCCGCTCAGATCTTAGGTTCGTCGCTCAGGTCCATCGAATCAAGGGAAGGTTGCCCAGTGCAGACTGTTCGCCCCAAAGTCGCCGAATTGGTGTTTCAACTCTACGGCCGCTCGCTGCATCCCGAACTTTTCGACATCCATGAATCGCGTTCGTTCGAGCGCGGCGACTATAACGTGAAGATCGACGTTACCGGTGCCGGTCACGTCATCACTTGGCGCTACCAAGGCCTCACGCTGACGGAAGTAGCCGCGGCGAGCGATCAACCGCTGCCGCAGAAGCGCCGCCTCATGTCGTATAAGCTTCGCGGCGAACGAACCGATCGGCTCGATTGCCGCGGCGGCGTGACTTATCAGGTCGGCTTCCAATTAGAGACGGTCGAGCCCGAGATCTTTTGGGCCTTTCAACAAGAATTGACTCGCGACTCGAAGCAGCGAGGCCTGCTCTACAGCTTCAACGGCGGTGGGCGCATGGCGCTCGGAGCCTTGAGCTTCATCGGCGTGGAATCGCGCAACCGCAGCCTGTTGGTGCAATCGTTCCACACCTTCCCCGACGACTACGCGATCGTCAAAAGCCAGTCGCTCTTCGAGATTCCGTAACTCATCGCTGTGAATGCGGCGCATGAAGCGAGTGCCGCACTGGCCGCGCCTTACGAAGTTAGCGCTGCTTGAAATGCCGCGATGCGGTCGGCGATCGGCGCGGGAGGGGGCAAGTGATATTCCTTGCCGACCGACTCGACGCAAAGCTGGACGAACCTTGGGCCCGGCATTCGCAGCACTTCGCTTGCCGCTGCCTTCCACGCGGCCGCGGCATCGAACTGGAGCGACGTCGGAAATCCGGCCGCGCGAGCCATGCCGACGAAGTCGCAGCCGGCCTTCACTTCGCGATCGAGCGGCGCTGCGTATGCCGCCGCGGCAGTCGGTTGGCCGCCGGTTACTTCGTAGAGACCGTTGTCGAATACGATCAGCGTGAGATTCTTCGCCCCGGCCGCCACGATCGACACCAGCGAACTCAAGCCCATCAGCATGCAACCGTCGCCGTTGAGGCAGACGACATGCCGCTCGGGCCGAGCTAGGGCAAGCCCCAGGGCCAGCATCGGCGCGTGCCCCATTGCCGACGGCAGGTATTGAAAGTCGAGCGGATGTTGCGAGAGCTTCGGCCATTCGCGAGCCGAGCCCATCGTCGCGACGACGATCTCGTTCGTGCGAACGTCGCGAAGCGTTTCGAGCACCGTACGAAACGGCATGCGTGCGGTCGTAGTCATCGGAGTTATCCCTTCCCTTCGGCCATGAGGACGAAGCCCGGCGTGCGGCGTTCTGCGCACGTCTTCCAATGCTCGACGATGGCCTCCGGTCCCTCGGGCGGCTGCGTCAGCAAGTAGTCGATGCCCCAAGCCTTGAGGATCGGTTCGGCAAACGCTCGGGCCGAGTCGGTCGAGTTCTTCAGCAGAAAGCTCCGATAACCGATCAAAGCCCGCAGCGGCAAGTGCAGGTCGAAGAGCGCGTTGCGCAACGAGTCGCCCGACTCGAACAAGCCGGTCGACTGCATCACGACCATCGGCCGAGCCCCGCCGAGATGCAACCCCACGGCGACGGCCCAAGCCTCTCCCTCGCGACAGACGCGGACCATCTGAAACCGGGTCGAGGCCGCAATGTCGGCGTCCCACGTGCCGAGCGTCGAATCCGGGAGCCACACGACATGCGTAATGCCGAGCGTGGTGAAAGCGTCGACGATCTGAGAACCGGTGAACATGGGAGGAAGTCAAAAGTTAAAATGCGGAATGCAAAACGATCGCTTATCGCGCCGTGATCCAAAGAAACGGTCGGCCGGCGTCGTCGATCCGTACTTCGTGCTTCATCCCGGCTTGAAACATCGCGCGGTCGAGCACCCCTTGATAGCCGAGCTTTCCCGACGGAATCTTGACTTTGATCTTCGAGGCGTCGAGTTTCTTTTCGACCAGCGTTTGCTCGTCGAACAGCATCGGCAGTTTCACACGGTCGGCGACGACTTGCAACAACTGCGAGGCGGGAATGTCGTCGATCTCGACGTTGCGGAGCGTAAAGAGATCCGGCAACAGCTCGGGAATCGGCTTCTCCGCCGGCCAACCGACCGGCCAGACGTCTTGTCCGGCACCGGCCCGCGTGACGAAGTATTCGAGCGTGCCGCCGGTCGCTACGCGCGGCACGAACGACAATCCTTCGCGGCGCAAAACCGCCGCAGCCACGGTGCCGCACGCGAGCCCCTTCAATTCTCCCGGCACCTTCTCGGCATTCCCGAGTCCGGCGGCGATCGCCGGTTCGGCCACGATCGGATTCGTCGTTCGGTTGCCGATCTCGATGAGCACTTGCTTCACCGTCGCACCGGTCGTCGTGAAGTCGGCAGGCTTCCCGAGATCTTTGGCGATCGCTTCGAGTTGCGCCGGCTGCAAGCCGAACGGAACCGGTTTCGCGCCCGGTTTCTTGCCGGGACCCGACGCTTTCAAATCGGTGACCCACTTGGCAAGCGCTGCTCTATCGTTTCGTCCGAACTTCCCACCGGGAAGCAGTAGCTCGTTGCTCGGGGTAATCACGCCGAACACGCGATAGCCGGTCCCGTCCGCGCCGTCGGGCTTTTCGATCCCCACTTTCTTCGCCCCATTGCCCCCTCCGCCGAGACGCAAGTTGTCGACCCCCGCGCCGGTGAGCATTTCATGCCACGCGGAGATATCGGTCGGCGTGAAGCCGGGCAGCAGCGCGATTTCCAAGTCGACGCGCGGTGCCCCGTTCGCAACGGAAGCGAAAAGCAACATCGGCAAGAGGGCGAGAAGACGCAAGCAACTCATAAGATCGTCACTCCGGGAAACATGCACCGGTCTCTAACGATTATAGCATGCCCGGCTTAGCGACATCGAACCTGTTCGGTTGCGGCAATTCAGGCTTATGGCACAATGACGAAAGCTACAAAGGCAATTGCAGGATTGTCACCGGTCTCCGTCTCGCTTCGAGGAGTTTCTCGCATGGCACGACCCGTTACGTTGTTCACCGGTCAATGGGCCGACTTGCCTTTGGAAGTGCTGGCGCGCAAGGCTTCTGAGTTCGGCTTCAACGGCTTGGAGCTCGCGTGCTGGGGAGACCACTTCGATGTGTCGAAGGCGCTCAAAGACGATTCCTATTGTCGACGGCAGCGCGATCTGCTTGAGCGGCACGATCTGCAAGTTCACGCGATCAGTACGCATCTCGTCGGCCAAGCGGTGCTCGACAACATCGACGCCCGCCATCAAGCGATCTTGCCGCCGCACATCTGGGGCGATGGAGATCCGAAGGGAGTCAACAAACGGGCCGCAGACGAACTCAAGAACACGGCTCGCGCGGCGCAAAAGCTCGGCGTCGACACCGTCAACGGCTTCACGGGCTCAAGCATTTGGCATCTGCTTTATTCGTTTCCGCCGGTCCCAGCTTCGTGGATCGATGCCGGTTACGAGCTCTTAGCCGAGCGCTGGAATCCGATTCTCGACGTCTTCGCCGAGTGCGGCGTGCGCTTCGCGTTGGAAGTGCATCCGACCGAGATCGCCTTCGATCTATATAGCGCCGAGCGAACCCTCGCGGCGCTCGGCCGACGCGAAGAATTCGGCTTCAACTTCGATCCGAGCCATCTCATTTGGCAAGGGGTCGATTCGGTCGAATTCTTGCGCGCCTTTCCGGATCGCATTTACCACGTGCATATCAAAGACGCGATCACGACGCTGAACGGCCGCTCCGGCATCCTTTCCAGTCATCTCAACTTCGGCGATCCTCGACGAGGCTGGGACTTCCGCTCGCCGGGCCGCGGGGGCGTGAACTTCGAGGAGATTATTCGCGCGCTCAACGGCATCGGTTATCAAGGGCCGTTGTCGGTCGAATGGGAAGATTCGGGCATGGATCGAGAACACGGAGCGCGCGAGGCGGCTGAATTCGTCAAACGATTGGATTTCGCCCCGAGCGGCCGCGCCTTCGATGCGGCATTCGAAAAAGAGTAACGGCGGCGGAGAGGCGCGTCGCCGCATGGTATGATCGAAGGGAAAGCTTTCGGACCTCGACGAGCCCTGCATCCCGATGACCGCTGCGCCGCTGCTGAGAATTCGTTTCGCCGGAACGAGCGCCTCGTTCTTGTTCGCCATCGTGTTCGCGTCGACTTGGACGACGATTGCATACGCGGACGACGTTGCGGAGAAATCCGTCGGCGAGATCGCTACGGCATACGAAGCGGAAGCCGCTCGCTACCGCGCTCAGTTGGCAGAGTTGGCCGCGTGGTGTCGCGAACGGAATCTCGCTGCCGAAGAAAAGCGAGTCGCCGGCTGGCTTCCGAAACGCGAGCCGGACAAAAGCTACTTCTTTTTGATCACGCCGGATGTCGCGACTCCGGGCGACACCGTGAAAGATTCGGAGTTTGCAGTTCGGTTTCGCACGCTGCGCAACGAGCATGCGGAACGGCTTTTTGCGCTGGCCCGCACGGCGGCGAAAGAGCAAGAATATTCGACGGCCGTACAACTCGCCTACGAAACCTTGCGCGAGAATCCGCTTCATGAAGCTGCGCTGAAGCTTCTAGGCTACCAACTGCTGGATGGTCGGCGACTCTCGTATTTCGAGTTGACGAAGCGACGAGCCGGGCAGGCGTGGCACGCCGAGTTCGGCTGGATATTGCAAAGCCATGTCGCTCGCTACGAGGCCGGCGAACGTTACTTAAGCGGCAAGTGGGTAGCAGCGGCGGAAGATGCGCGACTCCATGCGACGATCGATCGCGGCTGGAATATCGATACCGAGAACTTTCGCGTTCGCACGAACCACAGCTTGGAAGAAGGAGTGCGGCTGGCCGAACGGTTGGAGAAGATGAATCAGGTTTGGCGCCAGCTTTTCGCCCGCTACCAAACACCCGAGGCGGAGTGGAAGCGACTTTTCGACGGCGGCGCTCCGCGCGAATTGCCGCGCAAGCGATTCAACGTCGTTTATTTTCGGACGCGCGAGGAATACGTCGCGGCGCTGATCAAGCGCGAGCCGAGGATCGAGATCACGGCCGGCATTTTCATGAATGACGACGACACGGCCTATTTCTTCGCCGATCCGGAAAAGAACAACGATCCGTTTCTCTTCCATGAAGTGACGCATGAGCTGTTCTCACTCTCGAAGCGAACGCTAAACGTCGGCGCGAAGGGGAATTTCTGGATCGTCGAGGGGATCGCCTGCCAGATGGAGTCGCTGATCTTGCACGACGACTTCGCCGAGCTCGGCGGCGTCGATAATCCACGGATGCGTGCGGCTCGGTTCCGGCTTCTCGACACCAAGTTCTACGTGCCGCTCCTGGAGTTCACGGCCCTCACGCGAACGCAAATGCAGAGCGACTCACGGATCGCGATGCTCTATAGCCAGGCCTCCGGCATGGCTTCGTTTCTCATGTACGGCGAGCAAGGAAAGTATCGCGAAGCGACGGTCGACTATCTCGACGCGATCTATTTGGGTCGCGATACGCCGCTGACGCTCACCCAACGGACCGGCCGCAGCTATGCGGAGCTCGATGCCGATTATCGCCGGTATATCGAGGCGTTGCCGATGCCCGCGCCTGCCGCACCCTCGAACTAAGCGCTTACTTCTCGAGGAGTTCGAGAAGATATTTGCCGTAAGGGTTGCGCATTTCGGTGCCGAGACGTTCGAGTTGCGCGGCATCGATGAAGCCGCGGAGGTGGGCGATCTCTTCCAGACACGCGACCTTGAAGCCTTGCCGAGCTTCGATCGTTTCGATGAAGTTCGAGGCTTGCAACAGCGACTCGTGCGTCCCGGTATCGAGCCAAGCGAAGCCGCGGCTGAAGATCTGCACCTCCAGCGCTTCCCGTTCGAGATAAACTCGGTTCACGTCCGTAATTTCGAGCTCGCCGCGCGGCGAGGGCTTCAGGTTCGCGGCGATATCGATGACTTGATTGTCGTAGAAATACAAACCGGTAACGGCGAATTTCGACCGCGGCTTCTTCGGCTTTTCTTCCAACGAGATCGCGCGACCGGTCGTGTCGAATTCGACGATGCCGTACGCCTCGGGATTCTTCACGGCATAGGCGAAGACCGTCGCTCCCGCGGGCTTCGACGCCGCCTTGGCGAGCATCGCTTGCAGGCCTTGGCCGTAGAAGAGATTGTCGCCGAGCACAAGCGCCACATGATCGCGGCCGACGAACTCGCGACCGATATGAAATGCTTGGGCCAGTCCTTCGGGCTTAGGCTGCTGCGCGTATTCGCTCCGCATGCCGAGCCGCGAACCATCGCCCAGCAGCCGCTCGAAGCTCGCGGCATCGTGCGGCGTGGTGATGATGAGTACCTCGCGAATGCCGGCAAGCATCAAGGTCGACAGCGGATAGTAGATCATCGGCTTGTCGTAGATCGGCAGCAATTGCTTGCTCACGGCGAGCGTGAGCGGATGTAACCGCGTGCCGGATCCGCCGGCGAGGATGATCCCTTTTTTGAAATGGTTCATGGTGCAGTGGTCGATTCTCGGTGATCAGGGGTCGGAGGGAAGCATGCGATGCGCCGAATGCCGAGGCATCGTTCGCTTCTTCATCGAGTATTGAGTATCGCCTTTTATGTCGTCAGCCCGAGACGTTCGCGAGCGTAGACGCCGCTGGTGATTCGCTCGATCCAGGTCGGGTTGTCGAGATACCAACGAACCGTCGCTTCAAGTCCTGTCGCGAGGTTCTGCCGTGGCTCCCAACCGAGCTCGCGTTTGATCTTCGAGGCGTCGATCGCGTAACGTCGATCGTGGCCCGGCCGATCTTTCACGTACTTCACCAAGCTTTCGCACGGAGCATGCGCTAAGTCCGGACGAAGCCGATCGACGATCGAGCAGATCGTGCGGACGATTTCCAAGTTCGGCCGCTCGCAATTGCCGCCGACGTTGTAGGTCTCGCCCGGTGCGCCGGCCGCGAGCACCGTGCGCAGGGCACGACAATGATCGTCGACATAGAGCCAATCGCGCACTTGCATCCCGTCGCCGTAGACCGGCAGCGGCTTCCCTTCGAGCGCGTTGAGGATCATCAACGGAATCAGCTTCTCGGGGAATTGAAACGGCCCGTAGTTGTTCGAGCAATTCGTAATGACGGTCGGCAGACCGAATGTGTGGTGGTAGGCGCGAACGAAGTGGTCCGACGAAGCTTTGCTGGCCGCATACGGCGAGTTCGGCGAATAGCGAGTGGTTTCGGAGAACGCGCCGATCGGACCGAGCGAGCCGTAGACTTCGTCCGTCGAAACGTGAAGGAAACGGAACCGTTCGCGCTCTTCGGCCGCTAGGTCGCGCCAATGCTTCAAGGCGACGTCCAGCAACGTGCAGGTGCCCACGACGTTCGTCTGAATGAACGCGGCCGGGCCGTCGATCGAACGGTCGACATGCGACTCGTCGGCGAAATGGACGATCGCGCGAGGCCGATGCTCGCGCAGCAACTCGGCCATGAGGGCTCCGTCGCAAATATCGCCGTGCACGAATGTATACGCGGCATCTGCTTGGACCGATTCGAGCGAGTCGAGATTGCCTGCGTAGGTCAAGGCGTCGAGATTCACCAGCGGCGCCGACTCCTCGGCGATCCACTGCCGCACGAACGCCCCCCCGATGAACCCCGCTCCGCCCGTAACCAGAATCGTTTCACTCATGATTTACACGCTATTTCGAGATTCGTTTACTTGCGAGCCGCGATAGGGATCGGTCGCTTAAAATAGACCTGGAGACATTCCCAACTGTGTATTGCGCGGGCGGATTATAGTGATTAAGCCCAATCATGTCGGCATCAATTACATGCTGCAGAGGGGCCTACCGCCTTACCTGCGACTCTTGCCGAACGTCGAATCCCTGGTAAAGTAGAGGCTTGTTTCGCGGCGGCTGTAGCTCAGTTGGTTAGAGCACTAGATTGTGGATCTAGGGGTCGCGGGTTCAAGTCCCGTCAGCCACCCTGCTTTCGTACTCGGTCACTCCCTTAACTCGCGACGTGTCCGTAGCTTACGAACATTCGGCGACGTTCGGCAAGAGGACTTTCCCCAAGCCCTTCGCTCACGCGATAAGCGGCGCCCTCAAGCCGTTTCTTTAAGCGGCCTGCCCATGCGGGTTGTCCACCTCGGGCATCTTCATACCGCTTCGGGCCCTCCTACCGGGCCAATCGTCACAATCGATTCGCCTTCTGCCGCTCGTTCGTACGCTTCCGTGCGCCTTGCCGTACGAGCCCACGATTCGGTATTTCCGACCTAGACTTTTTCGCGACACGATCGGGTGGTGCCAGGCGGCCTTCACCGATCTTCGCAAGCGATTAAGACACAGAGGCGAAATCCACCACGAGCGATTCGGTATCCATCGCGGATGGATCGCTCAGGTCCCCGATCATCCTTTGCCATGATTCAAGGCGCATCCGTTTCGACGCATCTCTCTTGGGTACTCACCTGCGCATTGCTGGTGATGTTCATGCAAGCCGGCTTCTGTCTTTTGGAGACGGGATTCTCCCGCGCCAAGAACAGCATCAACGTGGCGATCAAGAATCTCGTCGACTTCTTGATCTCGTCGCTTGCGTATTGGGCCTTCGGCTTCGCGTTGATGTTCGGTATTTCCTACGACGGCCTCTTCGGCACGACCCGCTTCGCGCTCGGCGAAGGAACGACCGCACCGCTGCTCGGTGCGTTTCTATTCCAACTGATGTTCTGTTCGACCTCGACCACGATTATCTCCGGTGCGGTCGCCGAGAGAATTAAATTCGGTGCCTATCTCATCACCGCCTTGTTCGTCTCGGCCGTGCTCTACCCGATCTTCGGACATTGGGCTTGGGGCGGCTCCATCGATCAGATGCAAGAAGGCTGGCTCGCGAAGCTCGGCTTCATCGACTTCGCAGGTTCGACCGTCGTGCATTGCCTCGGCGGCTGGGTCTCGCTCGCGCTTTGCATCAAACTCGGCGCACGCATCGGTCGCTTCTCGCCGAATGCACCTCCGATGGCTCCGCACAACCTCCCCATGGCGACGATCGGTGCGTTGATCCTTTGGTTCTGCTGGTTCGGCTTTAACGGCGGCAGCGCGCTGGGTCTCACGGATGCCGTTCCTCTGATTCTCTTGAACACGAATCTCGCCGCTGCCGCCGGCGGCTTAGCGGCTCTCGGCTTTTCCGCATACTACGAGAAGCGCGCGAACGTCGGGCAAACGATCAACGGCGTGATCGCCGGCTTGGTCGGCGTCACGGCTTCGTGCAATATCATCTCTCCTTTGTCGGCGGTCATTATCGGTGCGTGTGCCGGCGTGATCAGCATCCTCGGCACTTATTTGCTCGAGCGCTTTCGCATCGACGACGTCGTCGGTGCGATTCCCGTTCATGCCTTCTGCGGTCTCTGGGGCACGATCGCCGTCGCGCTGTTCGGAAACGAAGCGAAGTTCGGCTTCGGCGTTTCACGCTGGGAACAGCTCGGCGTGCAATGCCTTGGGGCGGCTGTTTGTTTCGCTTGGGCCTTCGGCGGAGCTTGGGTGGTCTTGGGAGCGGTCAATCGTTTCTATGCTTTCCGCGTTCCCGCGAAAGACGAGATCCAAGGCTTAAACATTTCCGAACACGGCGCAGGTTCGGACTTGGTCGAGTTGCTTGCCAATATGGATCGACACTTTCAGGCCGGCAATTTCTCCGCGGCGGTCCATGTCGAGCCGCACACCGAAGTCGGGCAGATCGCGGTGCAATACAATCGGGTGATCCGCCGTGCCGACGGCGAGATCCATGCTCGCGAAGAAGCCGCCGAAGCGCTCCGCAAAGCAGAAGAAAAGTATCGCGGCATCTTCGAGAACGCGGTCGAAGGAATCTTCCAAACGACGATCGACGGCAACTATCTGAGCGCCAACCCAGCCCTAGCCCGGATCTACGGCTACGACTCGGCGGAAGAACTCATCGCCTCGCTCGACAAATTGGATGTTCGGCTCTACGTCGAGCCCGGCCGGCGCGACGACTTCCGCAAGCTGATCGATTTCGACGGCGTCGTTCGTAACTTCGAGTCGGCCGTACGCAAACGGGACGGCAGCATTATTTGGATCTCGGAGAATGCCCGTGCGATCCGCGATCGTGCGGGAAAGATCGTGTACTACGAAGGAACGGTCGTCGACATCACGGCTCGCCGCGAGGCTCTCGACTGGCAAGCTCAGAAGGAAGCGGCCGAAGCGGCCAACCGTGCGAAGAGTGAATTCCTCGCCAACATGAGCCACGAAATTCGCACTCCGCTCAACGGTGCGATGGGCATGCTCGAGTTGCTCGGCACGACGAATCTCGACGTGCGGCAACAGCGCTTCGTGCATCTCGCTCGCTCCTCGGCCGATACGCTGCTCGGCCTGATCAATCAGATTCTCGATTTCTCCAAGATCGAAGCAGGCAAACTCGAACTGGAGAAGGTCGGCTTCCGCTTGCATCCGTTGGTGGAAGACTTGGCCGAAGTGTTTGGGCATAAGGCTCAGAAGAAGGGAATCGAGTTGGCCTGTCGCATTCGTGGCGATGTGCCCGACGGCGCCTTCGGCGATCCGGAACGGATTCGACAAGTCCTCGTCAACTTGGTGAACAATGCAGTGAAGTTCACGCATCAAGGCGACGTTTGCATCGAGTTGAGCGCCGAGCCGAACGTCGACGGCACGTCGATCGTCTGCTTTGCCGTACACGACTCAGGCATCGGTGTTCCCGCGGATCGCCGCGATCGTCTCTTCCAACCGTTCACGCAAGTCGATGCCTCGACGACGCGTAAGTACGGCGGTACGGGCCTCGGCCTCTCGATCTGCAAGCAACTCGTCGAAGCGATGAGCGGCGAGATCGAATTCGCCGAACGGCCGGAAGGGGGCTCGACGTTCCGCTTCCGAGTGCCGCTCGAAATCGCAGCGGTCCCTCGCGTGGCGCGGCATGTCGCCGAAGATGTTCAGAAACTGCGCGCCTTGGCGGTCGACGATGTCGAAGCCAACCGTGAATTGCTCGATGAAAACTTCCGCCGCTGGGGCTGGGAACTCGACACGGCGGCCGATGCGACGTCGGCTTTGGAAATGGCCCGGTGCGAAGCCGAAGCCGGCCGACCGTATCAACTCGTGATTCTCGATCGTCACTTGCCCGACATGGACGGCCTAGAGCTAGCCAAGCAACTTCACAACGAGCAAGCGTACTCGAACTCGAACATGCTGCTCCTCACCTCGATGAGCGATTCCCCGGACGCCGCCGACTTACGGCGTATCGGAATCTCAAACGTGATGAGCAAGCCGATTCGTCAATCGAAGCTGTTCGATGCCGTCGTCAAGGCAGTCCGTGCCGAACGGGGTGGAAGCGCCGCCGCCGGTCTCACGCAAACGACGAACAATCTCACGCAAAGCACAAGTCCTGCGCAGCCGGCGAAGAGCGCTGACGCGGCGCAGCCGAAACGAGTGAAGCTGCTCGTCGCCGAAGACAACGAAATCAATCAGATGGTGACGGAAGAGATTCTTCGCTCCGGCGGCTACGAGTGCGATATCGTCGCCAGCGGCTTGGCTGCTTTGGAAGCGTTGAAGCGAGGCGGCTACGCTCTCGTGCTGATGGATTGCCAAATGCCGGAGATGGACGGCTTCACGGCTGTCGGCGAGATCCGTCGTCGCGAAACGTCCGGCGTTCGCTACCTCGCCGAAGGTTCGATCCCGGTCATCGCCCTCACGGCCAACGCCGTGCGCGGAGATCGCGAACTCTGCCTCGCAGCGGGCATGACCGACTACGTCTCCAAACCGATCGACCGTGAGATTCTGCTTTCGACGATCGAACGCTTATTGAGCTTGCAGGCAGATCGGATCGTTGAGAATGCCTTGCCGATTGCGGTTGGCGAAATCGCAAGCGATGCATCCAGCGGCATGGCATCTTCGCACGGGATTTCGGTGCAAAAAGCGATTGCGCAAGCTCCGGTTGTCGATGATATCGAATCGTCGCTGGAAGCGGCCGTGGAATCGTTGCTCGAAGCGTTTCGCACCGACGATCTCCTCACGCGCTGTCAGGGAGATCGCAAGTTCGCGGGACGTGTATTGGCGAAATTTCAGAAACGGCTTCCCGAAGATCTGCTGGCTCTCGAGCAAGCGGCGACGGCCGGCGATCGAGACGCCATCAAACGGCATGCCCATCAGCTCAAAGGTTGCGCAGGGAACGTCGGGGCAGTGCGCTTAAAGGAATGTGCCGCGCTACTCGAAATGCAGGCGGCCCAAACCGGCGCAATAGATTCGAGCATGCGACGGTTGCGGGTAGAAGTCGGAAGCTGCTTGCACGAAGTCGGTGGTTTGTTGAACGAGTTTGCCAACGGTTAGAAGCATTTTAAGAACTAAGGCGAGAAGAAAATGCGAATCCTAGTAGTCGACGACGATGAAATCTCCCGCGACCTGATCGAGCACACGCTCACTTCGGCGGGCTACGAAGTCGAAACCGTTTCCAACGGTCGCGAGGCCCTCGAAGTGCTCGAGACCGGGCGTTGCCGGTTGGTCATTTCCGATTGGGACATGCCGCTCGTCAGCGGCTTGGAACTCTGTCGAGAAGTGCGCGCCGCCGATTGGGAAGGCTACGTCTACGTGATCTTGTTGACGGGCAACGCTGCGCCGGAAGAAATCGTGCAAGGGATGTCGGCCGGTGCCGACGACTTCATCGCCAAACCATATAACCCGGCCGAACTCATCGTACGCATTCGGGCCGGCGAGCGGATCATCAGCATGGAAACCCGCGACATGGCGATCTTCGCCCTCGCGAAACTCGCCGAATCGCGCGATCCGGAAACCGGACACCATCTCGAACGAGTGCAGTGCTACAGCAAAATTCTAGCGCAGCACTTAGCCAAGCAACCGAAGTTCCGCAACGTCGTCGATGCCGAATACGTGCGATTGATTTATCAAACGAGTCCGCTGCACGACATCGGCAAGGTCGCGATTCCGGACTGCATCCTGCGCAAGCCGGGTCGATTCAACGATATCGAATTCGCGATCATGAAGACGCACGCGCAAGCCGGCGCGGAAACTCTCGATGCCGCTTTGCAGCGTTTTCCCGACGCGAAGTTTTTGCGTGTGGCTCGTGAAATCGCCGCGACGCATCACGAACGCTGGGACGGCAAAGGTTACCCACTCGGTCTTGCCGGCGAAGGAATTCCGCTTGCAGGTCGCATCGTCGCTTTGGCCGATGTCTACGACGCTCTCACCAGCAAGCGCTGCTACAAAGAGCCGTATATCCACAGCATCGCGCGGTCGATCATCATCGGCGATGCCGGAACGCATTTCGATCCCGACGTCGTCGAGGCGTTCATTCAGAAAGAGTCGGAATTCATCGCGATCCACGAGCGCTTTCGCGAAGAGCGCGACGACGTAGACGCAGCGATGTCGGCAGGTGCCGTGGCCGCGAAGCCGCAAGCGGCGACGGTCTGATCCAGCGGCTCACACCGGCTTGCGAGAATTTTACTTCGTCTCGGCACGGAGCTCGGCGATCTTATCGTCGATCTCTTGCTTCAGCGATGGCTCAAGCTCCAACGCACGGCGGAAGTCGGCCTCGGCTTCCATCGTCCGTTGCTGCGACAGGTGAACCAAGCCCCGGCCGGCATAGGCCCAGGCCAGCTTCGGATCGAGCTCGAGCGCGCGATTGTAATCGGCCAACGCCCCGGCCAAGTCTTTCTTCAATTGTCGAGCATTGCCTCGGTTGAAGTACGCCAATTCATATTCGGCGTCGATCGCCAGAGCCAGCTCGTAATCGGCGATAGCGGCATCGAGTTCTTGCTTCGTCTCACGCACGATCCCGCGATTCACCAATACCTCCGGGTCGCGCGGCTTCAATTCATGGGCCCGCGTGTAGTCGGCGATCGCCTTATCGAGTTCTTGCTTCTCTTCCCAGGCGTACGCACGATTGAAATACGCGGCAGCGGCGTCGGGCTTGAGTTCCAAGGCGGCCGTGAAATCCGCGATCGCGTGTTCCCAATCGCGTTTGAGCAGCCATGCCCCGCCTCGATGAATCAGGGTTTGCGCGTCTTTCGGGGCGATTGTGAGTGCGCGGCTGAAGTCGGTAATGGCATCGTCGAGATTGCCCCGAGATTGCCGTACGGCGGCACGACGCAGGACGACGGTCGGGTCGTCGGGACGTCGGCGCATCATCGCCGTATACTCCGCTTCGGCCGGTTCCCACTGCTCTTGGTCTTCGTATACGCGAGCCCGATTTCGGAACGCCTCGAACAGTTCGGGATCTAATTCGATCGCTCGACCGAGATCGGCCAACGCGAGCGCGTATTCCTTACGAATGCGTCGTGTGCTACCTCGATTGTTGAGAGCCATCGCATTCTTCGGGTCGAGTTCGATCGCCTTGTCGTAATCGGCGATGGCCCGTTCGTAATCTTCTTTATCGTTGAGAAGGTTGCCGCGATCGATATATGCGTGCGGCGAATTCGGACGCAGTGCGATGGCCCGCTCGTAATCGGCGGTCGCCCCGGCTTGGTCCCCTGCCCGTTTCTTCACCCGACCGCGCAAGAGAAACTTCGCGGAGTCTTGCGGATCGAGTTCGATCGCACGGGTGAAATCGGCCAAGGCCTTATCGAACGCATCGCGCGCGAGATGCACGCTGCCGCGACCGACATAAGCGAACGAGTCGTCGGGATTCAACGACAATGCCCGATCGAAATCGGCCAGCGCGCCTTGTTCGTCGCGTTGATCGAGCAGGAACTCGCCTCGTCCGACGAGTGCATAACCGTAATTCGGGTTCAATCGAACGGCGGAATTCAGATCGTCGAACGCTTGCTCGACACTCCCCTTTGCTGCGAAGGCCTTGCCTCGCCGCACAAGCACGTAAGAATCGTCGGAGGCCGATTCCAGAAACTTCGTGAAGTCGGCGATCGCCCCTTCGAGATCGCGCACGTCTTGGCGCGCCATGCCGCGATAGCGATACGCGGGTATCAGTTGCGGATCGAGCTTCAGGGCGGCATCGAGGTGCGGCAACGCTTCGGCCGCGTGGTCTTGATTCAACAAGCCGATGCCACGACTGAGCACGACGATCGGCTCGTCTTCGGTCTGTGCGACTGCGCCACCTGCCGCAACGCAGAGGAGAATGAGCCCGACGATGGTTCGAAACGGACGATTATTTCGCATCCGTCCATCTTGTACCGAGCCTCGGCTCGATACAAGCGCCGCTTTGCCGCTCGCCGCAAACCCAAGAATTGCCGCGAATTTACGTCATACGGTCGTTACGGTCGTCTATCGCTTCCGCGTTTGTTGCGGAGCCGGAGCACGGGGCGCGGGTTTGGCGACCGTCCGATTGCCGAAGGCTTCGAGTTGCTCACCGCCACGGACGACGAACAATTTCGGATCGTCGATGATGAAGCCCGTCGACCAGGTCTTGCCGTCGTCTTGATTGAAGCAATCGTAGAAGAACGTCTCGACCTTTCGGCACGGCATCGAATACGGCGTATACGATGCCAAGAAGTCGGCAGCGGTCAGGTCTTCGACTCCCGGCTTGGCGAAGTAATGCACTCGACCGTCGGCAGTGAACGACATACCGAGGGTCCACCAGCCGGTTTGCGTAACGTCGAGAGTGCGAATGTCGCGACCTCGGCCATCGGCGCGAACCGCCAAGCTGATCCCGTCTTTGCGAGCCCGATTCTGCGTCTCGCTATCGAATTGAATGAAAATCCCCGGCCAGTATTCTTCCATTTCGTCGCCGCCGCGGCAGCCGGCACGAAACGCGAATTGACTTCCGGTGCGGTTTTCCCATTGCTCGACCGGCGGCATGTAGACGCGCGTCGTGATGCTCGGCTCGTTGGCAACCGAAATCGATCCGCCGACCTTCGCTCGCACGTTAGCGATGAAGTCGTCTTGCTGATGAGTATAGCTCGGGTTGCCGGGGATGCCCGACTGCATCGTGCGCAACATCAGCGCACCCTTGCTGCCGGGAATACCGCCGGGCGGAGTATCGACGCGCTCGACGAAGTCGGGCTGGCCGCGCAAGGCCGCTTCGAACCAACGGCCGTTCTTGGAATAGCCGCCCGGGTTGCGGGTTCGCTTATCCATGTTGTTGCTGCTCTTCGGCCAATTCGGGACATACTCCCAGGCTTCGTCCTCGAAGTCGTCGCCGATGGTTTTGATCTCATGACCTGTGCCGGGCACCAATGGTCCGGCCGCAAACGAGCTTGCGCTCCATGCCGGCACCACCGACGCCAACATCAACGCCACGATCCGAAATCGCAAGAGCCGCATAACTTCTCCTCGCATGAATCAAACGGTATTCGCAAATACCAATAGTTTTCGGAAGACCCGACCGCTGCCGGCGACGCACGCATCGGCGATGCGCGGACTTTGCCGACTGTGCCGGTTATTCCAGTTATCGGACCTTTGAGGGGTGATCCGTTACGAGAAAAATCACGCCTCAAAGATTACGAGCGGGGTCCAAGTTTGTACTCCGCCGCCGCTCGATGCAAGAGCCTGAAATGGGCCCAGCGATGTAGTAAACCGCTTGCGCCAAACGAAAAGCGGCGATTTCACACCCCGCCGGCATCGATGCCGTTGCTCGCCTGGGGCACCGTCGCAACCCCGCCGGTTCAGACTCCGGCTAAGCCCCGCTCCGCGGCCCAAGCTTTGATGGCATCGTCGTCGACGCGATCGAGCCGGTTGTATTGCGGATGCCGGCCTTCCTTATACGGACTGTTGCGTGCCGCGTTGTAAGCGCAGATCAACGACCAGCGCGGATCCGGCGACGTGTTTTGATCGCTGCGATGCAGCAAGTTGCCGTGAAAGAAGAGGGCGTCGCCCGGTTCGGCCTCGATGTATTCGAGCGGAAAAAGTTTCATCGCTTCGTCGATCCGCTCTTGCTCGACTCCGACTTGGTCGCCGGTCTTGCCATGGTCAAGACGCCCCATCCGGTGCGAGCCGCGAAGCACTTGCAGACAGCCGTTGGCCCGCGTGGCCCGATCGACGGCGATCAGACAACTCGCCATATAAGGGAACAAGCAGCCGTTGTTGTACCAATAGCCGTAGTCTTGGTGCCACTCCCAGGCCCCGCCGACGCGCGGCTCTTTGAGCATCATCTTGAAGTGATACAGATACACTTCGCCGCCGAGCACGCGCTCCATCGGGTCGACGATCCGGCGCGACTTCGCGAACACGCTATAGAGATCATCGCCGGCATGATTGTAGAGTGCGAGTTTCGTGACTTGGCCCGTCGAGTCGCGCCGGCCGTAAGCATCGCCGCGCAGCCGCTCGTCGTTGCGGCCGTAGTTTAAGAGGAGCCGCATCTCTTCCGGATCGAACAAGCCCGACACGCGCAGATAGCCCTGCTCTTCCCAAGCGGCGAGTTCGGCGGCGTTCGACGGACTGGTCATTTTCGCTCCGCAAGCAATCGTCGTTTTCGGCGGGTCGTTTTTCGGCAAGAGAAGTCGCGGCCTTATCATATCAGTATGAATATAAACTGATCTACTTGCAAGGCGTTTTGCATCTGGGCTCCACGCCCTTGGACGCTAAAATCGAAGCCGCATCGTCGTCCGACTTTGCCTATTGAGCACTCTCCCCATCACAGCTTCCCTCGCCGAGATTCCGAACCATGAAAGCCGCCTTCATCCGTGAAACCGGTGCTCCGACCAATATCCAATACGCCGATCTTCCCACACCCGAGCCGCGCGGCAGCGAAGTTCTCGTGCGCGTCGGGGCCGTCGCCGTCAACCCGATCGACACCTACATTCGAGCCGGCGGCATCAAGATGAATTTACCGTTGCCGTTCGTCATCGGTGCCGATCTCGCCGGCACGGTCGAACGGGTCGGTCCCGACGCAAAACGCTTCAAGCCGGGCGATCGCGTGTGGGGGAGCAATCAAGGGATGTTCGGCCGACAAGGGACGTTCGCCGAGTTCGCCGCCGTCGAGGAAGGCTGGCTCTATTCCACACCGGCCGGCGTCGACGACACGACGGCCGCAGCCGCCGCGCTCGTCAGCATCACGGCGAACATCGGCTTGCACCGCGCCGCGCTCAAGCCCGGCGATACGATCTTCGTCAACGGCGGTTCCGGCGGCGTGGGATCGACCGTGGTGCAGATGGCAAAAGCGCTCGGAGCCCGTGTGGCCGCCGTCGCCGGGAGCGATGAGAAAGTCGCGGCTTGCAAGTCGCTCGGCGCCGACGTTGCCTGGAACTACAAGACCGACGACGTCGACGCACGGCTCGCGGAGTTCGCGCCCGGCGGCGTGAACATCTGGTGGGAGACGCTGCGCGAGGCCGACTTCGATCGCGCGGTGGGCAAGCTGGCGATGAACGGCCGGATGGTGCTGATGGCAGGTCGCGATGCGCGGCCAGTCTTCCCCGTCGGACAGTTCTATACGAAGAACCTCACGCTCGTCGGCTTCGCGATCTTCAACTCGCCACCGGACGAACAACGTAGGTCGGCCGAAGAGGTCAATCGCCTGCTTCAAGCCGGCACCCTCAAGCCGCACATCGGCCGCACGCTGAAACTCGCCGAAGCCGCCGCCGCCCATCAACTGCAACAAGAAAACACGCTGGAGAAAAAAGGGACGTTGAGCGGGAAAATCGTGCTGGTGCCGTAAGCTATTGCGCCGCGGCGATCTTTTTTTGCCGCATTGTCGAATTCCGTCTGCGGCGTTCGACTATCCGTAGATCGTCCCCTGATTTTCTTGCTTATGCGGAGGTTCTTACGATGAGCGTTAGCCATAATCCCGTCGGTTGGTTCGAGATTCCCGTTGCCGATATGGATCGGGCCGTGAAATTTTATACGCAGGCCCTTGGGTTCGAGCTACGCGTGCAGGACATGTTCGGCGCGAAGATGGCCTTCTTCCCGATGGGCGACTGCACTTCGCCGGGCATTTCCGGAACCTTGTTCCAAGCGCCTGAGATCAAGCCTTCACTCGACGGCACGACGATCTACTTCCACTTCCCGAGCCTCGAGCCGGTGATCAAAACGGTCGAGAAGGCCGGCGGCAAGATCGTGGTCCCACGCACAAGCATCGGCGAGTTCGGATTCATGGCGAAGTTCGAAGATAGTGAAGGCAACCGCATCGGGCTGCATGAGCCACCGGCCGGAGCCCCGCCGACGAAGTAAACGGAAGCGTTTGTAAGCACACGCTGCAACCGTCCTAAGACGAGTGGGCGATGCGAGCCGAGCGTTAAGCGCGAAGCTTTCGTGCAGCTGCGTGCCCCAGGAGAGGCTCGCGTATCTCTTTTCGGCGGAGAACGCGAGCCTCTTTAGTTAGGCTTCGTTTCGGTAGCGCCGCCGGCTTTGTCTTTCATCGCTTTGAGCATTTTCGTAATCTCTTCCGGCTTGAAGGCCGCGCCGTCTTTCACGGCTTGGCCCAGGCTCGCTTGGTTCGCCGCGTCGAACGATCCCGTCGGCACGACCCGCACGGCGATCGCGATGCGCCGCGGTTGCGGATTCTTGAAGGTGAACCACAGCAAGTAGTCTTCGCCGGGTACGAGCAGCCCGCCGGTCACGCATTGCACGATGAGATACTGCGACTCTTCTCTCGACAAAGCCGGGGCGGGCATGTCGCGCATCGTGAACTTTTGCCCCTGGACGCGCATCGGAAAATCGCCGACCGGCATCACACCCCATTCGTCGATCGCATCCTCGGGCGAATTGAACGACCAGACGAGGTCGCCGTTGAGGCCCGGCGGCACCGAAAAGCGAACGGCATCGAATTGCCGCCCACGCGAGTTGAGGTTGATTCGCTGCCAGCGAACCGGCGCTTTGCCGACAAGCGGAGTCACACGCTCGTAAACGTCGGCGAACTTGCGCGCTGACGACTCGAAGCCATACTCCTGGCGATCGTACTTCGCCAGATCGTATGCCGCCTGCAGAACGGTATCTTCGGGCACCGGCGGCAGCGCGACGGGCAGAATGAGCCCGGCGAGAATGTTATGCACGCCGCGCGGCAACCGGCTGTTGTCCGGTGCTAAGCCGATGCGGTAGCCAAGCACGGCGATATCGTCGCCGACTTTCAGCGGCGGCACCGGTTGATTCGTCGGAATCGTCACGGCGACGACGTAGCCGCGCCCAGTCAGATCGACCCACAGATGCCGACGAGTCGCGGGATTGATGCGTCTGACTTTGCCGAAGAAGAACACGCCCCATTGTCCTTCGTCGAGGTTCTCCAGAGCGAAGCGATCGATCTGTTTCACTTCCGACTCGAAGTCCCATTTACGCTTGCCGAGCGATTCCTTGATCGATTTGATTTCTTCCATGTCGTAGCGGTGAATCGCCGCCAGGGTCAGCATCGTCGCGACGGCTTGCAACGAGAAGTAGTCTCCTTTCGTCGTCGGCCGCCAATCGACGGCGAGCGCGCGCTTCGCCGAGCGCGCGAGCCCGTCATGCACATCCGACTCGAGCCAGTTACTCTTATCGCCGATCCGATCGGGCACCTCGATCGGCTTGGCGGCCGAAAAGGGTTGCACGCGCACCTTGGTGAGCTTGCCTTCGGTCTCGATCACGGCACTGTTCAATTCGACGACGTGTCTCACATGCGAGGCGAACGCGAGGTTGCTTCCGGCGTTGTAGCTCCAAGTGTCGATGCCGATCACTTCGCCGGTCATCGCCAGAAGCGGCCCCCCTCCATTGCCGCCGACGACCGCCGCCGTAGTTTGCACCCATTGCTGATCGTCCGGGGCGTGCATCGACTCCGTGACGTCTTCGGGAAGCTCTTTCGTGCCGCGGATCGCGCCGATGATTCCGGTCGAGGTGGTGAAATCGAAGCCGCTAGGATGCCCGATCGCTAAAACTTCTTCACCTTGTCGCAACGTCGGATTCGCGACCGTCTGGAGCACGGTAAGCTTTTGCGGTGCGTCGTCGAGAGCGAGGAGGGCCAGGTCGCGATTGCGATCGAACGCCGCCAAGCCGCGCGCCTTGTAAGTCGTGCCGTCGCGCAGGCGAATCGTTACTCCGGAAGCTCCGGCGACGACATGGTAATTCGTTGCGACGAGCCAGAGATCGCCTTGAGGAGGCTTGTCTTCCTTTGTTACTTCCGGCTCGATCCATTGGTCGACATGCCGCCGCGCGATGATCCAGCCGCTCCCGACGTCGTACGGCTTCCCGTGCGCATCGAAGGTCGTCAGATGAACGACGCCGTTTCCTGCCGTCTGGATAAGATCGGCGACCGACATCTTGACGCGTGGCTTCTCCTTCTCGATCGGAGGAGCCGTCGACCTGGGCGCGAAGACAGGGGCCGATCCGACTTCGGCAACAGGGGGCTGCTCCGGCTGTTTGATGGGAACGATCTGCTTCATCACGACAGGCGCATCGTCTTTCGGTTTCCCGCCGAACACGATCCAACCGATGCCGAGAAGCAGAATCAGTCCCGCGGCCGTTCCCCCCCAGACCATGATCTTCTTGGCGGAAGTATCACCTGCTACCTGCACGGTGCCGGCCGCAGGAAGATCGTCCCAGAACGGGTCGGCCGTCGGTTTGACATGCGATTTCGACGGCTTCGACGTGTTGATGGGCATCGTGCTCTTCATCGCGCTGCCGCACGCGGGGCAAATCAGATCTTTCTCCAGCGACTTATCGTCGACCAGAAATCGCTTTCGACAATCGACGCATGCGACGGTGATCTGCATAATTCGTTACTTACGGAAAATCAGCGGCGACTCGCAACTTCTCACTCCATCATGCACCGAAAATCGCCCTTCGCCAGGATAACGGGACGAGCCCGGCATTTCAAAGCCGTAACGGCTTTCTACATCGAGTCCTCACGCAACCGTCGCCGTACGACCACCGAAGGCTTAGCCCGGCGCGAGTTCCGTTTGTTCGGCCATTAGTTGGTCGTATCGTTGGCGGATGCGCAGCGTATGGCGGCGATAATCGCTTAAAAGCTCTTCCGGATCTCCGTAGTCGAGCGAGCGTGCCAGTTTCGCAAGTTCGATGGCGTCGGTCGGCAGATCGTTGCGCGCGGTCAGGCTCAGCAACCGCAGCCGACTCTTGAGCGCTCGCAGAAAGCCGTAGCCTGCGGTGAAGAATTCGTAATCGGCGGCCGTCATTCGGCCCGCGGCGTAGAGCGCCCCCATCGCCGCGGCCGTGTTCGGCACGCGCAGGCTCGGGTCGTTCCCCGCATAGCGCAACTGCAGCATTTGCACGAGGAATTCGACGTCGAGCGCCGTGCCCGGCGCGCGCTTCAAGTTCTCCGGCGTAGCGTCGATCTCCAATCTGCGGCGCATCTCGCCGATCGCCGCCACGTCTTCCGGCTTCCAAACGTGATCGAACGCCGCCCGATGCACTACCTCGAGCGCTTCCACGGCCGTTCGCTTGTCGCCGTAGACGGTGCGCGCTCGGCAGAGTGATTGCCGTTCCCAAACGCCGGCTTGTCCTTCGGCATAGTAACGCGCGAACTCCGCGAAGCTCGTCGCCAGCGGACCGCTTCTTCCGGTCGGACGAAGCCGCGGATCGACTTCATACAGCCGACCGTATTGTCCGAGATAGGAGGCGACCTTGATGATGCGCTGACCGAGTTCGCCGAAGAAATGTTGATTCGTCGTCGGCTCGCCGCGCCGCGGCCGTCGGATCACCGTCGGCCCATCGGCCTGATAGAGAAATACGAGATCGAGATCGCTCCGATACGTCAGCTCGCGCGCGCCGAGCTTGCCGAGCGCGACGAGTGCGAAGCCGCAGGGAGCGCCGGCCGTGAGCCCCGCCGCTTCGTTCGTTTCGCCGATCGTCGGTTCGCCGAGCTTCTCGACGAGCCGCTCGTATTCCCAACGGACGATCCGCGTCAGGCAGGTCTCCGCCAAATCGGTCAGCACCGAGCCGATTTGCCGCACGTCGTCTTTGCCGAGAATGTCGCGCACGCCGATGCGAAGCAGGCCGGCGTTTTTGAAGCTGTGCAGAATCGGCTCTAAGTCTTCCGCGCCGGCGCACAACTCTTCGAGATGGTCCCGCAGATCGAAACGTGTCGGAAGTTTGTTGAGGACGAGCCCATCCATAAGCTCGTCAATCATACCCGGATTGCCGACGAGGATGCCCGACAGATAAGGGCTCGACGCGCACAATTCGACGTAGAGCTTCATCGACGGCGGATTGAAGCTAAACAGTTCCCAGAGCACCCCTTTGCCGCCGAGCGAATCGCTGACGTGCGCGAGGTTGACGAGCGTCGAATCGGGATCGGGCATCGCCGCGACCGCTTTCAGCAACCGGGGCGCAATCGAAGCGAGGAAGTGTCGGCAACGGCGCGTCGAAAGAAAGCGAATCCGTTCGACGGCCAGCGAATCGAGATTGCGATACGCTTGTTGCGGATCGCGAAAACGATACTTCGCCAGCACCTCGGCGATCTTCTCCGGCGGCGGATCCGGGTCGAGCACGAGATCGACCTCAGGCTCCGTTTCGGCATCTTCTCCGAACGCATCGTGTAGAAGATGGTCGAGAATTTTGCGATTCACGTCGGAACGCTCACGGTATTCAGCCTCGAACGCTTCAAGCGCCGTGCGCTCCGGAGTGTCGAGATAGCCGAGACGAATCGCAAGCCGGCGCAACTCGACGGGATCGTTCGGAACCAAGTGCGTTTGCAGATCGAACATGATCTGCAAACGATGCTCGATTTTGCGAAAAAATGCGTAGTTCTCGGCTAGGAACGTCCGTTCTTGGTGCGTGAGGCAGCCGCACGCTTCGAGTTGTGCAAGCGCTTCGAGCGTGCCGGAGACGCGAACCTTCGGCAGATCGCCCCCGTTGAGCAACTGCAGAAATTGAATCACGAATTCGACGTCGCGAATGCCTCCGCGTCCCGTCTTCACGTTGCGAGCGTCGTGTCCTTCGCGAATCACTCGTTGCTCGATGCGCCGCTTGAGGGCTTTGATGCCCGTGATGTCGGCGAGCCCGAGGTAGCGGCGATAGATCCATGATTCAAGGTACGTGAGAAACTCACGGCCGAGATCGACGTCGCCGGCGCAAGGCCGAGCCTTCACATAGGCTTGGCGTTCCCAGGTGCGGCCGAGGACGTCGTAGTATTGCATGGCGCTTTCGAGATTGCGCACGAGCGGCCCTCGCTCCCCTTCGGGCCGAAGTCGGAGATCGACCCGATAGGCGATTCCAAGCGGCGTCGACTCGGTGAGCAGTCGCGTGACGTCTTGCGCCAGGCGCTCGAAGAATTCCGTATTCGTCGAAAGTCGCGGCGGCCCGGTTTCCGAGGCCGGCGTGCCGAGCGGGAGCGGGCCGCGCCGGGCTTCGGTTTTACCGTCGACATCGTAGAGAAACACGAGATCGACGTCGCTGGAATAATTGAGTTCGTTGCCGCCGAGCTTACCCATTGCCAACACGACGAACCGCGCCGGCTTGCCGTCTG
This sequence comes from Planctomycetia bacterium, assembly GCA_021413845.1. Lineage (NCBI taxonomy): Bacteria > Pseudomonadati > Planctomycetota > Planctomycetia > Planctomycetia bacterium. The sequence goes on from JAIOPP010000024.1 coordinate 38,371, forward strand.
CGCGGCGCGGGATGCCGCGCTTGACTTCGAGCCGGCGACGGGCGAATCGCACCGCGGCATCGATCACGGCGTCGGCCAAGTACGAAATCTGCGCCGTCACGACTTCCAAGCGTTGATTGCGAATGATATCGCCGTACGAAATGCGCAGCGTCTCGCGCCGCTTGAAGCGCCGCAGCGCCGTCATCACGCTCGCTTCATCGGCCAACGAATCGACTTCGGCCCGAAGTTCGCCGATGAGCATCTCTCGCTGCACCGGGCTTCCTTCCGTAAGCCGTAGGAGATCGTAGCTCTCGTTGTCGGCGACGAGCAGGTCGCTCAAGTGCCGGCTCGAGGAAAAGATCTGCAACAGCGTCGGCAGCGCATCGCGGTCGCGCTCGAATAACGCCGCCAGCGACAACGGCGACCTCGCCACACCGAAGAACCGCTCCAAGCTACCGAGCGCAAGATCGGGATCGCTGAGGCGCGGCAGCGTCTCGCCTAGCTGCTCGCAAACTACGCCCATCAGATCGAGCGTTACGCCGAATTCGGCGATGCGCACGAGCACGGCGTGCGCCTGCGCCGGGTCGGCGACACCCCACGTCCGGAGCCATGCTTCGGCCGGCTTTACGTCGTCGAGTCGGCGGCGCAATTCATCGAGATTCATGGTTAAATCGACAGCGAGTAGACCTCGGGCACGACATGCTCGGTCTTCACTTCGCCGAACAACGTGAACGAGTTGGCGTCGTAGATCGTTACCGGAAGGAACCGGCCGATTTGGCGAGGATTGCCGTCGAACACGACGATCCGATCACAGTTCGTCCGGCCGACAAGCTGCAACGGGCCATGATGATGATCATGGTCGCCGTCATCATGGCTTTGCACAGCCTCATCCTCCGCTTGCGGCTTCGCCGACGACTTCGTCAAAGGGAGCGCGCTCGGCGACGTCGCATCTTGCTGCGCCTCGCCGCGGACATGCTTCCGGCTCGGGCCTTCGACGAGAATTTCGACATCACGGCCGATGAACGGCTGGTTGTCTTCGTAGCTGTTCTTATTCTGCACTTCGAGTAGCTCGACGTTACGGCGACGCTTCACTTCTTCCGGCACGTCATCGGGCCAGAGATCGTCGGCCTTCGTCCCTTCGCGTGGGCTGTACTTGAATATGTAGCTGTTCTTAAAACGCTGCTCGGCGACCAAGTCCATCGTCTTTTGAAAGTCTTCTTCGGTCTCGCCGCAGAAGCCGACGATGAAGTCGCTCGTAACGCTCGAATCGGGAATCGTTTCTCGAATCCGACACATCATCTCGCGATACTGCTCGACGGTGTAGTTGCGCTTCATCCGTTTCAGCACTTCGTTCGATCCGCTTTGCGCAGGAACATGTAGGTAGTGCGAACACTTCTTAATGTCGCGCACCGCCTCCAGCAAATCCTGCGTCATATCGTTCGGGAAGCTCGTCACGAAACGCAACCGATCGATGCCCGACACTTCGCTCAATTGAAGCAGTAAATCGCTCAAGCGCGTCGTCCGGCCGTCGGCTGTGTGGCGATAGCTGTTCACGGTCTGCCCGAGCAGCGTGATCTCGCGGCAACCTTCGTCGGCGAGTTTGCGCACTTCCGAAAGAATTTGCGCTGCCGGCCGGCTTTGCTCCGGTCCCCGCACTTTCGGCACGATGCAATAGGTGCAGAACTTATCGCAGCCGATCATGATCCGCACGAAAGCCTGGTAGCGCGACGGCCGCATCGATTCATCGCGCAGCGGGTCGTAGCTCTCGAAGCTGCGCTCGACGTCGCGACGAGCCCCTTCCTTGCGGTCGAGGCTCACTTCCATCTGCCGCCCTGCCCCGGCCTTGATCTGGTCGACGAGTGCGGGAATCTGATGGAGTTGGCCCGGCCCGACGACGAGATCGACGTACGGTGCACGATCGAAAACGATCTTCTGATGGTTCTGGGCCATGCAGCCGATCACGCCGATGATCTTCTCGGGATGCTGTTGCTTATGGATCTTCAACCGCCCGAGGTTGCTGTAGATCTTCTCTTCGGCATGCGAACGGATGCTGCAAGTATTGAAGAGCACGAGATCGGCGGCCAACGGATCGGCGGTCATCTCATAGCCGCGATGGCGCAGATCGGCGACGACCAACTCGCTGTCGAGCATGTTCATCTGGCAACCGACCGTTTCGATATAAAGCTTACGAGTCATGAGCAACCTTCAATAACTTCGCACATAGGAGTTCGCCGCGCGATTCGGCAGCTACTTCTTCTTTTGTTTTCGCTTTTCCGCTTCGACTTGCGTTTTCCACTCGGCAACGACCTGATTGCGCCGCACGACCATCAGCTTCACAAGCGCCCCGACGGCCACGAGCCCCCCGACGGCCCACAGTGCGATAATCCCGTTCGACATCTGCGACTCCGTTCGCAACCGTGTGACTCGTCACTTGAGGAACGCTTATTCTAATCTACCGACGCGAGATCGTGGGAGGCGTCTCGCTTGGAGGGGATGGTTCGCGAAACCGCTAGCGACGGGCCTGGCTGCGGCGATTGCGACTCACTTAGCTAGGAAATCGCCGGGGCTGGCCCGAACTTTTCGCCGACTTTCACTTGGTAGCCGCGCAGAAACTCGCCGGCAGGCATAGAGCGCTTGCCGGCTGGCTGAAGCTCTTGCACGACGAGCAGGCCCTCGCCCGTCGCAATGACGAACTCTTCTTTGGAGACTTCCGTAACCACCCCCTGCGTAGCCGCCGCGTCTCCTGCTGCGCTGGTGGATTCACGAATCGCCGCGCGACACAGAATTACGCGCAACGGCTCCACACCGGCACGCAACCAGTGCGTTGCCGTTCGCGGCCACGGCTCGAGCGCTCGAATCTGATTCTTAATCTGCAAGGCCGTTCGGCTCCAATCGACTTCTCCGTCGGTCTTCCTGAGCCGCCGCGCCGGAGTCGCCAGCGCGGAGTCTTGCACGAGCGGCTGCACCGCCCCGACTGCCAAGCGTTCGACGATCTCGACAACCAGCGGAGCCCCCAGCGCCGCCAGCCGATGTTCCAACTCGACGGCGTTTTCTTCCGGATCGATCGCGAGTTTGGCTTGCATGAGACAAGCGCCGGCGTCGACCTTCGACGACATCTGGATCACGGTCACGCCGGTCTCCGCGTCTCCGTGGAAGATCGCCCAATTGATCGGGGCCGCGCCACGATACTTCGGCAACAAGGAGCCATGCAGGTTGATGCCGCCGAGTCGGGCCGTGTCGAGTGTGGCGTTCGAGAGAATCTGCCCGTAGTCGGCCACGATGAATAAGTCGGGACGAAGCTCGCGCAGCTGCGTACGCGATTCGTCGGTATTGATACTTTCCGGGTCGAGGATCGGCGTGCCGCGGCTTTCGGCAACGGCTCGCATCGGGCTCGGCGGAGGTGCGCGATTGCCGCGGGCCGTGCGAGCGGGCTGTGTGACGAGTGCGACGACCTCGTGCCCTTTAGCGCGAACCTCATCGCTCAGCATCGCTTCCAGCGACGGGACCGCGAACGGCCCCGTTCCCATGAAGACGATCCGTAGCGCCGCGGCGGAGGTAGTGTTCGATATCGTCATCGCGTGCGCATTCCGAGAGGGTTCGGGGCGGCAGATCTAAGTGCGCAACTTTTCCAACTCGGCCAGATGCGCAAAGATTTTGGCATCGCTCGGGATCTCTCCCATGCTCCGCTTGCGCTCGAATTCGCCGCGGAATTCTTCGAGTTCGTCCTTCACGTCGATGAGCGCGGTTTGGCTGAGCCGGTCGATGAACATGACGCCGTCGAGATGGTCGTTCTCATGTTGCACGACCCGCGCGAAGAGCCCTTCGGCAGCGTATGTCGCCGCTTGCCCCGACAGGTTGTACGCGGTGACGTGGATATGGCTCGGCCGCCGGACCGGCGCATAGAGCTTCGGCAAACTGAGGCACCCCTCTTCGGCCTCTTCGCTTCCCTTCGGCTTACTGAGCACGGGATTGATGAAGACGAATTCTTGTTCGGTCTCGCGCGAGTCGCCGGTCTCGTTGACGACGAACAGTCGATACGGCAGCCCGACTTGCGGCGCGGCCAAGCCGATCCCCTTTTGCTCGTACATCGCGTCGAACATTTCGCGAATGATCGTTCGCAATTCGGCATCGACGCGCGTCAGCGGCTTTGCCGGCCGCAGCAAGGTGGGGTGAGGATATTTAAGAACTTGCAAGAATCGAAACTCCGACGGACGGGACGCGGCGATCAAAAGGAAACCGCGAATTATAAGGAAGCGTTGCGGTTCGCAGTAGGCGGAAGCATGCTTCGGCGGCCGACAAGGCGTGTCCGTTTTCATCGCCTCGCGTTGACTCTCATGCGGCAAGCGGCCTAGAATTGCGCAACGAATCTCGCAATTCCTTTCCATAGAACGGGTTGCGCAACGACACACCACCTCGCAAGCGTTTTTCCGCGTGTCCCGAACCTCAACTCCAAACCTACCGCTGCCGACCGCCGACGCCGCCTCGGCCCGATCATCCAATGATCCGGTTCGTCGTTGGGTGGTGATGCTGGAGACCTGGGGACTTTCCGTCCTATTCCACGTCTCGCTCATCGTCGTGCTTGGGCTTTCGTGGAAAGCGACGACAAAGCCCGCCGGTGCGGCACCGGAGATTCTCCGCACCGTCGAACTTGTGGCGAAGCGCGAGTCTGCCGAGGGACCGGTCTACGTCGATCGTGCAGCGGCCGAAGCGCAAGCGGCTGCCGCGGCAGCGAACCCGTCCCCCGTCAATGTTCAGCAACTCTTAGGGGGCGGCGGAATGCAGTCGCCGGTCGACATCGGCTCGGCTCTGCCGAAAGCGGCCGACGTCGCAGGCCTCGGGCTCGGTAGCGGCCCGCCGATGTTGGGTGGCGGCAACTTATTGGATGGCCCCTCGGCCAAGACTTTTCCGGCCGGCGGCAAGGCTCGCACCAAGGTCTACGGCCTAAACGGCGAAGGGTGGAAATTCGTCTACGTGTTCGATCGCTCGGGCAGCATGGGAGGCTCCGGCAATCGAGCGTTGAACTCCGCCAAGAACGAGCTGCTGAAAAGCATCGCCGACCTCGGTGAGACGCATCAGTTTCAAATCATCTTCTACAACGAACAACCGACGATCATGAAGTTCAACGATTCGTCTCAACTGATGTTCGGCAACGATGCCAACAAGAAGCAGGCCCGTTCCTTCGTCGGCGGGATCACGGCCGACGGCGCTACCGCTCATGAACCGGCTCTCTTACTCGCCCTGCAACTTTCTCCCGACGTTATCTTCTTCCTCACCGATGCCGATCAGCCGGAACTCTCACCCGCTCAGTTGCAACGTATCCAACAGCGTAACAAAGGCGGTGCGACGATCAACACGATCGAATTCGGACTCGGGCCGAAGATCCGCAAAGAAAATTTTCTCGATCGCCTCGCCGCGCAAAACAACGGCGGCAGCGTCTATGTCGACATCAGCGCTCGCGCAGCGCCCTAGACGTCACGACTCCTTAACTTCTCTCATGCCTTCTTGGTCGCGCCGTGTTCAATCGCCCGCTACTCTGGTTCACGCTCGCCGGCTTCGCCGCTTGCGGCACCGCGCATGCGCAAACGCCGACACCGCTCGACACGGTCGTCGTCGCTCCCCGTCCGGAAGAGCCGGGCCGGATCATCATGACGGGTCGCATCGTCGACTACACCGGTGCGGCACTCGTGATCGAGCTTTCCTCCGGAAAGCAAACCGTGCCCGGCAAGCGCGTCGTCGAAGTTCGCAGCACTTGGTTACCGGAGCAACTCGCGGGAGAAGAGCTTTGGCGCAGTCGCGACTACGCCGCCGCTGCGGCGAAGTTTCAAGCCGCGCTGGCCGGTGAGCAACGGCGCTGGGTTCGTCGCAAGCTGCAAGCGCGCATCGTCGATTGCTTGCGCGAAGACGAACGTTGGGGGGCGGCGGCCGATCACTTTATTGCGCTCATTCGCGACGATCCGACGACCCCCTATTTCACTTCGATCCCCCTCCCCTGGACCACGATATTCCCCGATCCGGTATTAGAAAAAAAGGCCCAGGGTTGGGCCGCCGATCGGAATACTTCGGCGGCCGCGCTGTTCGGCGCTGCCGTGTTGCTTTCGACTCCGGCTCGCGCCGAAGGGATCAATCGCTTGAAGGAACTCGCGCTCGACGGCGACGCGCGCGTGGCGCTTTCGGCCGAGGCTCAACTGTGGCGCAGCGCGGCCGTGACGGCGGACAACGCCACCGTACAGACCTGGGAACGGATGCTCGATAAGCTCCCCGCCGATCTCGCGGCGGGGCCGGCCGTAGTCGTCGGACGCGCCTGGGCTCAGCGAAACGAACCGGAACGCGCGGCGCTGGTGTTGTTACGCGTGCCGATTCTGCATGCCGATCAACATCGACTCGCCGCCGAAGCGCTTTGGAGCGCAGGCCAGATGCTCGAACGACTCACGCAACCGAACCAAGCCGCCGAACTTTATCGTGAACTAAGACGCGACTTTCCGAAGGCATCGGTCGCCGCACAGGCGGGCGATCGCTTGAAGGAACTCCGAACTGAACTCAAAACGGAATAGACCGAAGGACGAACCGGGATGGAACGCATGGATGGACAACCTGACGCGAACTCGTACGCACGACTAACGAAACGTGGATGGTCGCGCTACGCGACTCCCTGCGCCGTTGCGATCGTCGTTTTAGGCGCGATCTTGGTGACAACTTCGCTCGAAGCGCAATCTGCGGCAAAGCCTGCGGCCGGAAACACGAAACCTTCGGCGGCTGCTCCCGCGGAGTTCGACAACAGCTTTTTCGGCATGATTAAAGCCGGCGGTTGGGTCGGCCATACGATCATTCTGCTGTCCGTCGTGGCGGTTTCGATCGCGATCGAACACTTACTGACGATTCGACGTAAGACGCTGATTCCAGCGAGCCTGCCGGAAAAAGTGCGCGATCTGCTGCGTGCCGGGCAATACGCGCAAGCCGATCAACAATGCCGTTTGCAGCCGAGCACGTTGGCGTCGGTGTTGCAAGCGGGCATCGGCGAGATCGACGGCGGCTGGCCGGTCGTTGAGAAAGCGATGGAGGACGCGATGGGAGAACAGGCCGCGAGGCTGCATCGCAAAGCGGAATATATTTCCGTCATCGGCAACATCGCACCGATGCTCGGGTTGCTCGGCACCGTGATCGGGATGATCGAAGCGTTCAGCGTCGTCGCCGAATCGCAAGGGACCGCGAACGCCGGCGAACTGGCACGGGGCATTTATCTGGCGCTCGTCACGACCGTCGAAGGGCTCGTCGTCGCGATTCCGGCATTAGCCGTGTTCGCGATCTTTCGCAATCGGATCGACGGACTCGTCGCCGAGACTGCTTACGTCGCGCAGCATGTGTTTGCGCCGTTGCGTCGGGCCGCGGCCGCCGGCGCAATCTCTCCGCCACCGACGCGGCGCCCGGCTCCTCCTCCGCCGCCGATCGCGGGACCGGCCTAATGCGACTCCCCAAAAACAAAGATCGCGGAAGCCTCGAGTTCAACATGACGCCGATGATCGACGTCACGTTTCAACTCATCATTTTTTTTCTCGTATCGAGCCACTTGGCGAAGCAAGAGACCCTCGTCGAGCTCGATTTACCGTCGGCCGAAAGCGGCGTCGAAACGCTCGAAGAAGATGCCCATCGCCGGTTCACGGTCAACGTCACTCTCGACGGCGGTTTAGTCGTCGCCGGAGAATCGCTCGACGAATCGCAACTCGGACGACGCCTTGCCGCACAGCGCGCCAAGAACGACAAGCTCGAAGTGCGCATTCGAAGCGACCGCCAAGTCGAATACGGCCGCGTGAAGCCGATCTTGAAAGAGTGCTTAAAAAACGATGTTTGGAAAGTGACTTTCGCGGTCATGAAGCAAGGCCCGTGAAGATATGCTTTTCCTTTCGTCATCCGTTCTTAGCGATTCCGCAGTCATCATAATTTAGATCTTCGTCATCCACGCCCATGCGTCTTTCCGGCTACCAACGCTCCTCCGCGACGCGATTCGATTCGCAGATGACGCCGATGATCGATGTCGTGTTTCAGTTGCTGATCTTCTTCGTCTGCACCGTCAGCTTTCAGAAACAGGAGCAATCGCTTCCTGCGACTCCGCGCATGTCCGCGAGCGCCGGTGGAGGCAAGGTGGCCGATCGCCCCCCTCCCGAACTCGAAGACTTGCAGCAAGTCGAGCTATCGCTTTCGCGTCGCGGCGGGGCCACGGAGTGGAACGTGAACAAGGATGTTTGCCGGACGCTGGCGGAGGTTCGAGCCAGGCTCGCCGCGCTGGCCCGCATTGCGCAGTACAAGACGATCGTCCCTGTCGTGCTCGATGCGGCCGACGACGTCCCTCTGGCCGATGCGATCGATGCCTACGATCTTTGCCTTCGGCTTGGCTTCCAGAAGGTTCAATTCGTCACGCCGGAATAAATTAGCTGCTAGTTCGCCATGCGCAAGACGTCGCTCATCCTCGTTTTTAGCTTGTTCGCAATTTCATGGGCGACCTCGGCGCCGGTGCGCGGTGATCTTTCGGAAACCTCGGAAGCCCGTTACCTCGCAGGGTTGCGCGAGCGTCGGTTGTTTTCGCTGGTCGAAGCGTATTGCCGACGCCGGCTCGGCGAGGCTTATCTCATCGAGCGGCGTCGGGCCGAGCTCACGGTCGAACTGAGTCGCACGGCTCTCGAAGCGGCGCTATTCGCGAAGTCGCCGGAGCGCGAAGAGCTCGCGGCCCGCGCGCTGAAGATCGTCGACGATGAACTCCGCAACAAACCATCGAGCGCATGGCGACCGCTCCTCGACGTGCAGCACGGCCTCGTCGACCTCGTGTGGGGAGAGCGCTTGCGCGAAGAGGCGCAACTGTTGGACGTCGGCGAGCCGCAACTCGAACAGGCCCGCGCACGATTGCGAACCGCCGTGATGCAACTGAAGCAGGCTCGCACCACGCTCGAAGAACGACTTCGCGAGCTGAATCGGACACGGCCGAGCAATGTCGATTCGCCGCTGAACTCAGATGTTCCCGACGCCGATGATTGGGCTTCGTTGCGACGCAACGTCGACTATCAACTCGGTCGAGCTTATCGCAATCAAGGAGAAAGCTATCCGCCGCGCAGCGCCGACCGAGCCTCTTCGCTCGAACTCGCCATCGAGACGTTCGAGTCGCTCACGCGCGCCGAGTCGACCGACTCGATCACCTGGCAAGCCCGGCTCGAAGAGGTTACGTGTAAGCGATTGCTCGGCGACCTCATGGCCGCCGAGCGTGTACTCGATCTCGTCGATGCGCAGGCTCCTCCGGCCGATGTGGCCGATCGAGCGCGGGCCCAGCGCATTCGAGTGCGCATTCTTGCCGGTCGACTCGACGAAGCGCGCAAGTTTCTCAGGCCGGAAGATACGGATGCCGCGAGCAATGCCGATGCCGACGTGCGACTCGCTGCGCTCGAATGGCTGATCGCATCGACCGTGGCCGAAGAGAAAGCCGGCCGCACGAGCGAAGCCACGGAAGTTCGCGCCCGCGCCGGAGCGCTGACGAGGCTCATCGCCGAGCGGCAAGCACCGTACTGGGCTCGACGCGCCGAAGCATTGGCGGCGAGCGCCGTCGCAACTTCACCGGCGGGTCATGGCGACTCTTCGCTCGCGGTCGCGGCGGCGAGCTTCTATCGGCAAGGAAACCTCGACAAAGCGATCGAGATTTACGACCAACTCTTCACACAGGCTTGGTCGAAGCGGCAGCAAGAACTCGCCTTCGATGCGGCTTTCACGGCCGGAGCGATCGAGCAAGGCCGCAAACGCCACGAAGCCGCGGCCGAGCGATTCGCAAAGCTTTCGCAAACGCTTGCCGATCATCCTCGCTCCGCCGAAGCGCAGCTCTTGGCTTCTTATAACCTCGGTCAAACGCTGCTCGCGACGCAAGCGAATCCCGATCTGCTGCAAGCCGGCCTTGCGCGTTACGCGCAATCGCTCGAAACGCAGATCAGGCAATGGCCGAACGCGAAAGAAACGGCGCAAGCCCGCGTGTGGCTCGGCCGATTGCGCACGCAGCAACGAGCATGGGACGCCGCGGCGCAAGCGTTCGGCGCCGTGGGGCTCGACGCGTCCCTCGCGCTCGAAGCGGTACAAGGATTGATCTATTGCCGTTCCGCACAGCTGGCTGCACTGCGCGCCGCGGCACAGCCCACCGAGCCGGCGTTTTCGGTCATCGAAATTGAGCTGAGTCGTTACGTGCCGGGCTATCCCGATCGAATCGCATCGCCGATGCCGCCTGCTTCGAGAGCCGCCGCGATCTCGCTGGCGAAACTCGGGCTCCTTTACGGCAAGCAGGACTTTGCATCCGGATCTTCGGCAACACACGCATTGAGCTTGATCACGGCCGTGGCCGGCGAACCGGAATTACCGGCCGAGGAAAGATCGACGATAGAGGTGTGGATGATCGCCGCACTCAGCGCGACGCATCGGCTCGACGATGCGCTAAAGCGAGCGGTGCAACTCAAGACCGCGAATCCGCGCGACGCGTCGGCGGTCGTCCAACTTCTCGATGCGATGCCGACCGCAAGCGACGGTATCAATTTAGTTCGGGCTCAAACCGTGATGCGGCTGATCGGGCTGCTTCCATCGCAACGAGAACTGCTGAACGCCACGGAGCGGTTGCCGGTCGATCGGGCGGAGGCGCGTGCGCTCGACTTGCTCGGCCCTGCCGGCGAGACACGTCGTGCGTACGATGCGCTCGCGCGCAACTATCCGCAAGACGGCGATGCGCAGCTTGCTTATGCGGAGTTCTTGTCGAAGCAGACGGATCGAGAATCGCTCACGATTGCAGCGGCGAAGTGGCGTGAGATCGAGCGAGCCTCCTCCGAGAGTTCGCCTCGCTGGTATCGCGCGCGACTCGGCATGGCCGAAGCATACGACAAGCTCGGCGACCGCGCTCGGGCCAAGCAACTCATCGAACTAACCCAAGCATTGCATCCCGAACTCGGAGGCCCGACGTTGAAGCCGAAGTATGATGCGCTGCTGATGCGGTTGAACACGACGAAGTAACCGCTTCGCCAATCCGGCTACGAGCCCAGAATGGCGAGGTTCGGCGCAAGCTGCTGAATTTGCTCGTCCATGAAGCGAGCGATTTGCGCGGTCGTGCGCAGCTTCAAGACTTGCTTTAAGATCGCTTCGGCATGCGCCGCCTTCAGCTTACCGAGCAAGTCTTTGATGATCGGCACGAAGGCAGGGCTCATGCTGAAGCTACGCAGCCCCATTCCGAACAGCAGCACGCACGCTTTCGGCGCGGCGGCGATCTCGCCGCAGAGGGTTACCGGCTTATTGGCCGCGCGGCAAGCTGCGATGACTTGCGTAAGCACTTGCAAGACGGCCGGGCTGAAAGGATCGCAGAGCGCACTGACCTTGGGGTTGTCTCGATCCGCGGCCATGAGATATTGCACGAGATCGTTCGAGCCGATCGAGACGAAATCGGATTCTTCGAGCAACACGTCGATCGAAACGGCCGCGGCCGGCACTTCGAGCATCATCCCGATCGGCACGCGCGCGAAGGGCACTTTGCGTTGGATCAATTGCCGCTCGGCCCGATGAACGAAGGAGCGAATTTTGCGCATCTCTTCGACCGTGGTGACCATCGGAAACATCAGCCGCACGCTCTTCGGCGCGTCGTCTTCGGCGGCAGCCCGGAGCACGGCACGGATCTGCGCGAGAAAAAACTGCGGGTGCTCGAACGAGATTCGGATCGAGCGCCAACCGAGAAACGGGTTCGCCTCACGACTGTCGCCGATGTACGCGATCTTCTTGTCGCCGCCGACGTCGAGGGTGCGGATCGTGATACGGCGGTTCGGAGCCGCGGCGATCGCATCGCAGTAGGCTTGGTACTGCTCCTCTTCGTCGGGCACATCCGGATGCGTCAAGAATAGGTATTCGGTCCGATAGAGACCGACGCCCGACGCTCCCATGCCGCACGCCGCACGAGCATCGGCCACGCCGCTGATGTTGGCCTGCAGTTGCACGACTTCGCCGTCGGCCGAGATCGACTGCGAGTGGCAGTTGTGAGCCAGCGTGTCTTTGAGGTTCGCGAACTCGCGTTGGAGCTTGCGATAAGCGACGAGCGTTTCGTAGTCGGGATTGAGAATGACGTGGCCGTTGCGGCCGTCGACGACGACGCAATCGCCGTTCGCCGCGTTTTTCAGAACTTCTTCGACGCCCGACACGGCCGGAATGCCTCGGCTGCGCGCGAGGATCGCGGCATGGCTCGTTCGGCCGCCGGCTTCGGTGACGATGCCCGCCACTTCGCGGTCGCCGAGCGTAAAGACATGCGAAGGAACTAACTCCCCGGCGATCAGGATCGAAGGCTCGTCGTCTTCGGTAAGATCGCCGGCGTCGAGCTTCTTCGCGCCGCGCCCCTCGTCGAGATGAGCCGTAAGGCGAATGATGACGTCGCGCACGTCGGCCAATCGATCTTTGATGAACTGATCGACGGCCGAGGCGAAGAGCTGCGTGTATTCCGCCGACAAACGCTGCAAGGCCGCGGCGGCCGACAGCTTCGAGTCGACGACCCAAGCCCGAACTTTGGCCGTGAAGGAAGGATCGTGCAAGATCGCTTCATGGGCCTGAAAGATCGACGCGTGTTGTTCGCCGAGTTGCTCGCGCACCTTTTTGTAGACTGCCCGGAGATCGGCTTCCGTTTTCTCGCGCGCCGCATCGTAGCGCGCGAGCTCTTGCAGCACGTCGGCATCGTTCAAGGGGCGGGAGTCTTCGCCGATGAAGATGTCGTGGATGCAATAGGCCCGACCGATCGCAACCCCCGGCGAAACGGCGACCCCGCCGCGAAACACGATCGGCTTCTTCGTCGCAGTCTTAGTTTCGCGGCGCGGTGCGAGCTTCGTGATCTCGGGCGACGATGCTCCGTCGGCCGGCGAAGTCGTCGAGGTTTTTCGTGATCGCGCCATCGAACGAGTCGTCCGCCGTGACTTCTGAGAAGGCATCCGTGGGCCGGCTTTCCTCGTTATCGGAAGGCCGAGCACATCAAGCCGTTGTAGCGAAACGAACCGATCGGAGCAATCGCCCGCCGGCCGCGGAGTACGGCAGGCGATTGAGCGATCAGCGTGCGTTGGGATCGGAAGTCGTCGTGGATCCGCCGGTCGCCATCGACGAGGAGCCCTGCGACGGCCCTTGCGACATCGCTCCGCCGACGACATGGGGCGAAGCCGCCGCGATGTTGATCGAAAGCGTAGGTCGGGCCGTGCGCTGAGGCACGGCCTTCGGCGGGGCCGCAAAGCGTGGTCGCAACAGCCAGAAGGCGAGAAACCGCAATACGGCCGAGGCAGCGAAGATGCCGAGATAGACCTCGCGACGTTCGCCGAGAGATAAGAGCACCGCTCCTCCTACAAGCGAGCCGATCACCGACGCCAGCGAGTGGCCGAAGTTGAAGGTCGTCAGCACGCTCGTTCGTTCTTCTTTCGGAAGCATCTCGAAGAACAGCAGAAACCACGCCAATTCGTAGCCCGCCCACGCCACGCCGCCGATGACTTGCAGCACGACAAGGAAGCCGAAGTTATTGCTGACGAGCCACATCGCCGACAACGGCATGATGCCGATCGCACCCCATAGCAGCAGCTTGCGCGCCCCATAGCGATGCGCCATGTGGCCGAGCCAAGGGAGCGAGAGCATCTTGGCCGCAAAGGCCGAAGCGACGAGGATCATGTAGCTCACATACGAGAGCTTCATCTGCTTGAGCATGTAGGGAGTGAAGAACGGACCGGAGAGTTGCACAGCCGCCTGCACCGCCATGAGATAGAGCAAGAACTTGCCGTCGGCACGACGACCGATGCGCGACGCGAACTCGCGCAACGACACATGCCGATCGGCTCCGCTCGGTGCGACCGGTTCGGTCTTCCTAGCGAGCGCGATCGCCGAGACGAACCGACTCAGGCCCGCCGCCGCGAACAGAGCCGCGAACGCTAAGAGCGTGGCGCCACGACTGTTTCCATATTGCAAGGCCATGCCGGCACCGACGAAGCCGAGCAACGTGCCGGCTTGCACTAAGCGCGTGCGCCAAGCAAAGAAGCGGGCACGAATCGGAACCGGTACGAGCGTACCGATCCAAGTATTCCAAGCCGGGCCGGTGGCGAGCCCCGCCCCCCAGTAGATCGAGGTGAAGAGAAACACGAGCGCCGCCGGAACACGCCGATCGACAGCCATCACGACGAGCGGAATGAACACGGCCGCTTGGATGCAAACGCAAGCAACGATCCAGCGCCGATAAGAACCGATGCGCTGCAACAGATGCGGCGAGGCGAGTTGCAACAGCGAACCGACCAAGAGCGGTAACGTAGCGACGAGTCCGGAGGAGACTTGGCTGAGCCCGAGCGCGAGCGCGAAGGCCGAGAAGTAGGTTTCGCCGCAGCCGACCATGAGGCTGAAAGCGGTGCCGTCGATCAGGCTCGAGGCGAGGTTGCGACGGAGTTCGGTTCGCCGACCCGTGGCGTTGGGCGCACTTGAAGCTTGGTCGCCGGTCGTGCTAGGCAGGCTCGGCGCGGAGGGGGCCGGAGCGGCAGCGGCGGCAGGAACCGGGCGCGGGCTCGGTTGTGGTTTCGCTACGCGCGACGAACCTGCGGAAGCCTGAGGGCTGGAGGACGGCGGAGACTGGATGGGTGCGATCACGAGCGTGGAGCGAAGACTGAAAAAGGTCGGCGAGCTGATATCGTATGCGCAAGCCGGGCGGAAAGGGAAACCGTTTCTTCGGGGGCGGCGATCATAGGAACCTCACGTGGAGGCCGCAACGGCAGAGTCCGCCGAGTGCGCAAGTCTTTTATGTAAAATAAGTTACATCGAAACCACTCGCTGATCACGAAACTGCGGAAGGATGTTTGCACCCATACTGTATGTTGCTCACAATTGAACTTCGGTCACACACCTTTTAGTGAATTCTCGATTCTCGAGAGTTCTCGCGCGGACAAAGATATGAATCGTCGCCGATTCTCGATTCATTTCTTGTTCTGCTGCGCGTCGCTGATTCTTCAGCAACCCCTCTTTGGTCAAGATGTTGCGACTCCGATAGCGAAACCGACAACCGCGCCCGTCGCGGTGCCGGCAGCCACCACTTCGACCGACGAAACCGATCGTCGGCTCATCGCAACGCTTCGCTCCGAGATCGAACCGGTGCTCGATGCGCCGGAATTCAAGCATTCGCATTGGGGCGTGCTCGTCGTCGATGCCACGACCGGCAACACCCTCTATGAGCGAAACGGGGATAAATTGTTCGCGCCGGCAAGCGTCACGAAATTATTTTCCGTTGCCGCGGCGTTCGACGAACTCGGCGGCGACCACAAGTTCGAGACGCCCCTCTATGCCCGCGGCAATCTCGACCCAGCCGGCGTGTTGGAAGGAGATCTCATCCTCGCCGCATCGGGCGACCCGACGATGGGGGGACGAACCGACGAAGCCGGCGGAATTGCTTTGGAGAACGTCGATCATACTTATGCCGGCTATTCCGCGAAGGCGCGGCTTACGAAGCCCGACCCTTTGGCGGGGCTCGACCGTTTGGCGAAGCAAGCTTACGAGCGAGGCTTGCGCGAAGTGCATGGCGCGGTGCTCGTCGACGATCGACTATTTCATTCGGCGATGAGTTCGGGAAGCGGACCGTCGCGCGTATCGCCGATCACGATCAACGACAACGTCCTCGATTTTACGTTCACTCCCGGCGCAACGGGGAAGCCGGCCGAAGTCGATTGGCGGCCGAAAACCTCGGCTTATACGATCGACTCGCAAGTCACGACCGGAGCGAGCTCCTCGAAAACTTCGATCACGATCGACGAACCTTTACGCGGCACGATCACGATTCGCGGCACGATTCCGCACGGCCACGTGCCGCTGGTGTTGACCCATGAAGTCGAGCATCCGGCATCGTTCGCTCGCTCGCTGTTGATCGAAGCGTTGCGACGGGCCGGGGTTCGAGTCGAAGCTTCGCCGTTGGTCGAGAACACGATCGACAAGCTGCCCCGGCGTGAGGCGCAGGCGATGCTCGATAAGCTGGCGGTATTGGAGTCGCCGCGGTTTGCGGAAGAGATGAAGCTCACACTCAAGGTGAGCTTAAACCTTCACGCCACGATGATGCCTCTGTTGGTAGCGACGAAGCACGGCAAGCGAACGATGGCCGAGGGATTGCGACTGGAGCGCGAAGCGTTGGCCCGGCTCGGCGTCGATGTCGATACGATCTCGTTCGCCGGAGGAGCCGGCGGCGACCGAGGAGACTACGTGACGCCGCGCGCTACGGTGCAGTTATTGACTGCGATGGCGAAGCGGCCCGACTTCGAGACGTATCGCGATGCGCTGCCGATCTTAGGAGTCGACGGTACGCTGGCAAACGCGGTCGAAAAGAGTTCGCCGGCGCTGGGCAAGGTGCGCGCGAAGACCGGCACGCTTTCGTGGTCGAATCTATTGAACGATCGGCCGCTCTTGCAAAGCAAGGCTTTAGCCGGTTATGCCGAGACGAAAAGCGGCCGAACCGTGGTGTTTGCGTTTTTCGTCAACCTGGTTCACATCAAGGAATCGGCCGATCGCGAACGGATTGGGCGCGTGCTCGGAACCCTGTGCGAGAAGTTGCACGGGGCGCTCTAGACTGGTACAGTCAAAGGCTCGATTTTTCGAAGCTACGACATCGTGCCGCTCCCGTGTGTCAGGTGTCGCGCCGTCGCCGCCCCCTTCGCCTCCGCTCGAAAGTTTTGCGTCATGAAAGCCGTCGCCGTTCGTCCCGGTTCGCCCAATAGCGTGCATCTCGTCGACACCCCGGCCCCGAAACTCGGCGACGTTCCCAACGGCCGCGGGGTGCTGGTGAAGGTGCTTAAAGTCGGAGTCGATGCCACCGACAAAGAAATCAACGAAGCGAAGTACGGCAACGCGCCGACCGGTTTCGATTATCTCATCATCGGGCACGAGGTGTTCGGCGTCGTCGAAGAAGTCGGGCCGAAGGTCACGCACGTCAAGCCGGGCGACTACGTCACCTGCACGGTGCGGCGCCCCGGCTCGTCGATCTACGACTTGATCGGCACGAACGACATGACGAGCGAAGAAACGTACTACGAGCGCGGGATCAATCTTCGGCACGGATTCATGACCGAGCGGTTCGTCGACGATGCCGAGTTCGTCGTCCGCATGCCGCAAGGGCTCAAACACTTGCACGTGCTGGCCGAGCCGATGAGTTGCGCTGCGAAGGCCGTGAGCCAAGCGTATGAAGCGCAGCGGCGTTTGAAAGTGTGGCGACCGCAACGGGCCTTCGTGCTCGGCGTCGGCCAGATCGGTTTGTTAACGACGCTCGTGCTGCGATTGAAGGGAATCGAAGTTTTCGCTCTGGCACGAAGCGCTGCCGGTACGTTGAATTCGAAGATCGTCGAACAACTCGGCGCGAAATATGTGAGCACGCGAGAAACGTCGCCGGCGGAATTGGTGAAGAAGGTCGGAAAGGCCGACCTAATCGTCGAGGCGACCGGCAATAGTTCTTCGGCCTTCGGGGCGATGGAAGCGCTCGGACACAACGGCGTTCTCGTCTGGACGAGCATCACCGGCGGTCAGGCCAAGACGGAAGTGCCGAGCGATAAGATCAACATCGAGTGGGTGCTCGGCAACAAGTTGCTGCTAGGAAGTGTGAACGGCAATCGCGACCACTTCGAGATGGGAATCAAAGATCTCTCGCAAGGAGAACTGATGTACCCGGGAGTGATCCAACAAATCCTTACGACGCCGGTGCGCGGCCTCGACAACTATCAAGAGATGATGCGGCTGTTGGTCGAAGGAAAACACCTGAAGGTGTTCGTCGACGTGGCGGAAGGGTAAGCCGAGCCGTTACTGACAAGCACACGGCTGCGCACCGTAGGGCTGCGCATACGTTTGCGTCGGGACCGGTTGCTGCGGTTGGATCGCCGGAGCGGGCATCGCCGGGTAGCAGTAGCCGTTGTAGAACGACCCACCGCGCTGCCAACAGCAAAGTCGGCAACAGCCGGTCGCGTTGAGTGCGAGGAAGGCGAGCGCGCAGCCGCTAAGAAATTTTCGCATAATCGATACTCGGAGTGCTTGAATCGTGCGGCAATTTGGAAATGCGACGACGCACGAAGCGACGTCGAAAGGCCGAGATTCGGGCAGACTGGGATGTGAAGTCGTGACGTGAGCAAGGCGGGGCGAGAGATTAGGGAAGTCGCCCCGGAACGTCAAGAGCGGTGCCGCTCCACATAGACTGCCCGCGAATCAATTCCGATTCGTACGCCCGGAAAGCGATGCGACGACGGCGATCAGCTCCGACGGAATCACCGGCTTCGCGAGGTGAACTTGGTAGCCGGCAAGCAGCGCCTTACGGCGATCATCGGCACGCGCGAATGCCGTCAGCGCCACTGCCGGCACGTTCGCTTTGTTCGGCCCTTCGGCCGCGCGAACACGACGAATGAACATGTAGCCGTCTTCGCCCGGCATGCAGATATCGCTGATGATGATGTCGGGACGTGAAGCATTGAACGCCTCAACGCCTCCTTGGGCGCTGGGAGCAATTTCCGTATCGGCGCCGCAGCGACGGAGAATGCGCGACAAAATCTCACGCGAGTCGCGCTCGTCGTCGACGACGAGAATCTTCAACCCGGTAAGGTCAGGCATGCGCTCGAGCGCGGCATGCTCGAAACGGGACGTTTCATTCGCGACGACGTCGCGCGGCTCGACGTCGTGCGTCACTGCCACGATCGGCAGGCGTACCGTGAACGTCGATCCCAACCCTATCCCGCGACTGTCGGCATGCACGGATCCGCCGTGGAGCTCCGTAAGATGGCGAACGATCGCGAGCCCGAGCCCGAGTCCTCCTTGCATGCGCATGGTCGAGGCATCCGCTTGGCGAAAGCGATCGAAGACGTACGGCAAAAACTCCGGAGCGATTCCCTGCCCGTCGTCTTGAACGCTGATTTCGACTTGGCTTTCGACGCGGCGCAGACGGAGCGTTACCTTCCCGGACTTCGGCGTGAATTTGATCGCGTTGGAAAGCAGATTCCAAATGATTTGCTGTAGACGACCGGAATCGCCCATGATCGGCCCGGCGCCGGGATCGACGATGCGGATGATTTGAATCCGCTTTCCGTCGGCAGCGGAACGAACCGCTTCCACGGCCGCATCGAGGACGCTCGCCATTTCCACGATTTCGACGTTCAACCGAAGCTTGCCGGAGATAATGCGCGAGACGTCGAGCAGGTCTTCGATCAGCTGTGCTTGCGCCTTGGCATTGCGATCGATCACGTCCATGCCGGTTTGTACTTCGCTCGGCGAGAGTTCGCTGATCTTGAAGAGTTGCGTCCAGCCGAGAATCGCCGTCAGCGGAGTGCGTAATTCGTGAGATAGAGTCGCAAGAAATTCGTCTTTCAAGCGATTCGCAGTCTCGGCATCGCGACGAGCCGATTGTTCGGCGGCGAGCAATCGCGAGCGTTCTTCTTCCGTTTCTTTTCGCTCGGTCACATCGCGAACGATGGTCGTGAAACCGAGCAGGTTTTTCTCTTCGTCATAGATCGCGGTGACGCTGCCGCTGGCGAAGAAACGGGAGCCGTCGTTGCGCTCGTGCCATCGTTCGTAGCTGAACGCCCCCTGCTCGGCCGCCGATTGAAGATCGCTCTTCGCTTCTTCTTCCGTGGCAAAGACGATGCTGTAGGGCTGGTCGGTAAAGTCGTCGCGACGGTAGCCGAGGATCCGCTGTACCCCTTCGTTCCAACTGGTGATGGTGCCGCGCGGGTTCGAGGTGAAGATCGCGTATTCCTGCACATTACGCACCAGCGATTGGAAGCGGACTTCCGATTCACGTAAAGCCCGTTCCGCTTCCCGCGCACGCAGCAGAGCGCGAATGGTAGCGATGAATTCCAGCGGGTTGACGATATCGGTGAGATAAGCGTCGGCCCCGCTATCGAGTCCTTGAACGCGGTCGCCCGTTTCGACCAACGTCGCCGACATGTGGACGATTGGAATCGACGACGTTGCCGCATCGCTTTTCAAACGGCGACAAACCTCGAAGCCGCTCATGTCGGGCAGTTTGACGTCGAGCACGATCATAACCGGGCGCTCTTGCGCGCGCTGCAGCCCCGACGCACCGTCGGCGGCTTCGATGACCTCGAAGCCTTCCGCTTTTAAGACGCGGCAAATGCTGTAGCGTTTGGCCTCGTCGTCGTCGACGACGAGAATTTTATTTTGCGAGTTCATCGCTCCGCCTCTCCGGTCGATCGTTCAAACCGACGGTCGTAAGTATATCGCGTAGCTTTCGTCCCTGCTGGAGTCCGGTTCCTTCTTCTTTTCGCAGCACGGCGACGACGTGTCGCTCCAGATCGCGCCGTTCGGAATCCTTTAAAACCTGAGAACTGTAGATCACGATCGGCACGTCGCGCGTCCGTTCCGAATTGCGAACCGCTTCTAAAACCGCCGAGCCATGCATGTCGGGCATATTCAAATCGAGAAACACGATCTTCGGCTTCAAGGCGTCGATCATCTCCAAGCCTTGCCGGCCCGACGAGGCTTCGATGATCTTGAGTCCGTATTCTTCCAGTCCTTTGCGCAGCACGTAGCGAGCTGCGTCGTTGTCATCGACGATCAACACATCGGTCGGCTCTTCCCTCGCCGGGAGCTCGACGAACGAACTCGGTTCTTGCTCCGCAGGATCCGCCAATTCGGCGAAGTCGAGCGCGCTCCAGCGGATCGGAACTCCGACGGAGAAAGTCGAGCCGCGGCCCGGTTCGCTGACGACCGAGATCGAGCCGCCGAGCAATTCGGCGAAGCGTTTCGACAGGGCGAGGCCGAGCCCAGTTCCCTTGCTGCGACCTTGCAGTCGGTTCTCGACCTGCACGAACTCCTCGAAGATGCGTTCATGATCCGCCGCAGCGAGGCCGACGCCCGTATCGCTTACGAAGAAGCGGATCCAATCAGGGCGTTCCGCGTCGGGTCTGGAACCGACGCGCACTTCTCCCGCGTCGGTGAACTTCAAGGCGTTGGAGATGAAGTTACGCAGAATCTGAGCGAGCTTGCCTTCATCGGTGTAAAGCTTGATCGAGGGAGAGTCGTCGAAGACGAGCGTGACGTTCGGATTCACCAACAGCGGACGCATGATGCCGCGCAATCCGGTCATCATTTCGTCGACGTAGAACCATGTCGAGCGCACGACCATCCGCCCGGCGTCGACCTTCGCGAGGTCGAGGAGGTCGTTGACCCAGCCGATGAGATTATGCGCCGACTTCTTTATCAGCGACACTTGCTTGGTTTGCTCGGTGCCGAGCGTGCCGTCGAGACCATCGAGCAGCATTTGCGAAAGACTGAGGATCGAATTGATCGGCGTACGAAATTCGTGGCTGACGCCGGAATAGAAGCGGGTCTTCTGTTCGCCCGCTTGTCGGAGCGATTCGGCCTTTTGTTCCAACTCGGCATAGAGTGCCACGACGCCCCGGTTCGTTTCTTCCAGTTCTCGATTCAGCTGCGCCAACGTCGCTTGATTGGCGCGGAGCTCGCTTAGCGCGTGCAGGAGCTCTTGATTCTGCGCTTGGTATTCTTGATAGATGTTGCGCGGAGTGAACTTCGCGAGTTCGGCCTGCAGATCCTCGACGCGCACCGTGCTGCGCATAGTCCCTTTACGAGAATGCTTCTTAGCGAAGGTTAAGGTCGTGGCGGTCTCCGAGACCTGCGAATCGAACTCATCCATCATGCGACGTGCGGCCAGGAGTTCTTCCGCGCGGTCCAATCTCCGAGTCGCCGGGGCATCGGTTCCTGAGTCGGGAAGATAAAAGCGAAAGTAAAGGAAGTCCGAAGCGAGATCGTCGATGTAAATTTCGACCGTAGCTCCTTTGCCGCACTGGCGCGCCAAGCGGGCCACATCCGAGACGATCGCCGAAATGCGGACTTGATCGGGCGTATCGAAGCCGAGCGATTGCGAGATCTGCCGGGCTTGCTGACTCGCCGAAACGACATCCTGCTCGTAAGCGAGATCGATGAAGACTAAGCGTTTTTCCATAACGTGCTCCGGCCTAAGTCGACGCCACGACGACCGTCGCGTCGTCCTTGCCACGTTTGAAATCACGATACAAAGCGGCCGCGAGCAGCGCCGGATCATGGCCGATCAACCCAGGATAAGCCATCAGGCCCGTCTGCGTGAGAAGTCCGTCGGAATATAGAGCGACGACCGCGCCGAGCGGCAGCGCATAGGTGAACTCGCGCGGCTTCGGCGCCGCGCAGCCGAGCGTACCGTTGATCGAAACCATTCGCTGCGTCGATTCCGGAGTAGCGATGAAACCGACCACATTGCCGATCCCCGCATAAGTAACGTGACGAGAAATAAGATCAAGCGAAGCGATCGATACGGCAGCACCGCGCGTGGCTTTCAAAGCTTGATGAATCTCGTCGAGCTGTCTCGCCGGTGTACTTGCTTCCAACGAACGAAAGACTCGGATGGCTTCGCTCGCAGCCTTATGCGCCGCGATACCATGGCCGAGGCCGTCGGCGACGATGACCGTGATGTTCGTCGGACTTACTCGCGCGTCCCAAGCATCGCCGCAAACCGTTTCTCCCGGATGCGGAACGGAAACCCCGCGTACGCGGTACTCCGCCCTGCTCGCATCGAAGGTTTTGCGATTTCCGACACGAACGAGTTGCACGGTCCCCACGTCGGGTTTGCTGAAGATATCCCAGTGCGAGGCAAGGCGACGAATGGCGCTCAAGCCCATGCCGCGACTACCGGCCGTGGAGAAGCCATCCTCGAAGCAACGCTCGACGTCGTACATTCCCGGCCCACGATCGAGGGCGAGAAGTTCGAGTCCGCCGTCGCCATCTGCTTGCAGGAGCAGTTGTCCGTCGCGAGCATGTTTGACGAGATTGGTCGAGAGCTCGTTGACGATCAAGCCGAGATTGCCGAGCGCTATGCCATCGAGTCCGAGTCCTTCGGCGAATTGCACGGCACGTCGGCGCGCATCGCCGACATGGTTCGCTTCGAGAACGGGAATAACGAGCGGCGGAAGGCGCATGCGTTTACATCCACTTAGTCGCGACGACGCGCGTTCCTTCACCGGGACGAGAGACGATGTCGAACTCGCTGACCAACCGTTTGGCTCCGCTGAGCCCCATGCCAAGCCCTCCTCCGGTGGTGTAGCCGTCGGTCATCGCGAGTTTCAAATCGGGGATGCCGGGCCCTTGATCTTCGAAGATCATTCGGAGCCCTTTACGCTGATCCTTGACGACGACTTCGAGAATCAACTTCCCCCCTTTGCCGTAAACGAGCGTATTGCGCGCAAGCTCGCTGGCCGCCGTCACGATCTTCGTCTGATCGACGAGCTTGAACCCCAAGGCGACGCTCGCGACGCGCACTGCTTGGCGCGATTTGACGATGTCCATTTCCGCGGCGATTACGATCGTTTCCGACTTGAGTGCCGGCTCAGACTTGAGGATCGTCATCCGAATCCTCCTAGGAAGCGACATGCACGGCATTCTGCAAGAGCTTCATCCCGCGCTCGACATTGAGCGCCGTCTTCACTCCGGAAAGAGACATGCCGAGCTCGACGAGCGTGATCGCGACGGCAGGCTGCATGCCGACGATCAGCGTCTCGGCATCGAGAATGCGCGACATCGACGCGATGTTGGCAAGCATGCGCCCGATAAAAGAGTCGACCATTTCCAAGGCCGAGATGTCGATCAAAACTCCTTTCGATCTACTTTTGACGATGCGTGTCGTCAGGTCTTCCTGAAGCGTCATGGCGAGTTGGTCGTGCATGTCGACCTGAATCGTCACGAGCAAAAAGGGTCCCATTTGGAGAATCGGAATACGTTCCATAGCGGTTCTCCCTTACGATTGGCCTGCGGGAGAACCGGCGACACGCGTCTTCTTCACTACGGTCAATTGAGCGCGATCCAACGCGCTCGCAAACGCATCGCGCAACGACGCTTTCGTGGAGACGGTATTGAGATCGATCCCGAGATGCACGATCGTCTGCGCGATCTGGGGACGAATGCCGCTGATGATGCACTCGGCACCCATCAAGCGTGCGGCGGTCACTGTTTTCAAAAGGTGTTGCGCCGTGAGCGTATCGACGGTCGGAACACCCGTGATGTCGATGATCGCGATCGCCGAGCCGGTTTCGACGATCTTATTCAAAAGCGATTCCATGACCGTTTGGCTACGCTCGCTGTCGAGAGTACCGATGATAGGCAGTGCAAGGATACCGTCCCACAATGAAACTACCGGCGTCGAAAGCTCGAGCATGTCTTGCTGTTGTCGGTTGATGATCGACTCGCGTACTTTTTGATAGCTCTCCGCGGTGAATAAGCCGAGCAAGTCGAGGAGATGGTTGAATGTGAGGGCATCATCGAGAGCCCGCTCCGTTTCTTTCCCACCTGCTTTGCGTAAGCGGCTCGTCACAGGACCTTTTAAGGAGAAAATGAAAAGCGCCGTTTCCGTGGGGGTAAAGCCACGCTTGGCGCGATCTTCCGAAAGGCTCATTAAGAACTGTCGGGTATCGGCCCAGGAATCGCCATGAATGTCGTCGATGCTCCCGGTTTGAACGCCGTGAACGAGTAATCGCAGGAAATCACGGCTTTGGTTTTTCAGCTCGCTTTCGGCAATCAGGTCTCGACGGATCGACTTGAGTTGTTCGCCGATCCATTCATTGAGAAGTTCGGATTGGTTTTGATCGAGAAATTCCGCAAGACGCGAGGTGTTCTTCGGCCCCATGGTTCAGAGTTCCCTAAATGGATTCGATGGGTGAGGAGCCCAATATAGCGAAAGCGTCGGCCGTCGATAGCGACCGACGCTTTCAGATTAATCGTTGCGGCAATCGGCGACTCTCTTCAAGGACACGAAAAAGGAACGGCCGGGACGTCTCTCAAATCCCGACCGTTCCGCTTTTAGCATGCGAGTGTAATCATCTCCGCTCGAATGAAGCCCCATGTTAAGGAGTCGTAGGGTTCGCCTGGTTGACGCTGTCGTACACACCATTGAGTTGCGTACGTAGCCCTTCAAATCGTGCCCTATCTGCGGCGGAAGCACCAGTTCCGGCATTGTCGAATTGCGAACGCAACGCGTTGAGCTGGAAGCGAACCCGATCGTTTCTCAGTCGCGCATCGGCCGGAGTTTCGTTGGTAGG
This sequence comes from Planctomycetia bacterium, assembly GCA_021413845.1. NCBI lineage: Bacteria > Pseudomonadati > Planctomycetota > Planctomycetia > Planctomycetia bacterium. The sequence continues at coordinate 63,450 of JAIOPP010000024.1, forward strand.
AGCCGTGAGATCGCTCCGAAGCGAGCCGAGGCTATCGTTGAAGCGCGAGAGCTGCGTTCGCGTCTCGCCGGTCGCACCGTTCATCGCAGTACGAAGATCGCCCGTGAAGCGCTCAAAGCTTTGCGATGCGGTATTTGGAACTCCATTCACCGGGTTTGATTTGGTGGAATTCGTACCGACGCTAATATTCCCGACTGCACCGTTAGCAGTAGCATTAACACCCCCCGCATTGGCTCCATTCGTTGTGCCATTACCAGCAGATCCATTGGTGGCTGTTCCTGTCGGGTTCGTTCCACCGGCGGTCGCTCCGATCCCCGTGGAAACTCCCGTCGAGGTCGTTGTGCCGGAGCCGATCGCACCGCTGCTCCCGGACGTGATGCCGTTGGCGGCTGGAGGTATGGCCGTCGGGCTCGTCCCGTTGGTGTTGTTCGTGCCGTCGGCATTGAAGTTCGAGCCTGTGTTCCCGATTCCGGTCGAAACTCCGGTATCGGTTCGCGTTCCGCCGAGTTGCGGAACACTGAAGTTCGGGTTTGCTTGCCCTGCCGAGCCGTTGCGACCTTGAGTCCCATTTTGCATATTTGCATTGGTCCCGGCACCGGTCGTGCCCGTGATCGCAGCGTTACCGTTAACGGCTCCACCCAGATTCGAGCCGCTGTTCGCTGCGGGCGAACCACTTCCATTGGCACCGTTCGCACCGGCACCACCGTTGGAGTTGGAGAACGCAGCGCGTCCACTGGAGAGATCGACGTGGATCGTATGTACTTGGCCGTTGCGGCGAATGCCGATCGTCGATAATCCACCGACCCCAGCCGTGTTCTGCAAACCGTTGATGAGATCGGTCTGCGAACCGATAGGGTTACCGTTTAAGGAGAAAATTTGATCCCCCATCGTCAGGCCTGCCTTTTGAGCGACGGCTCCTTGATTGAGCGTCGTGATCGTCAGGCCGTTACCGGTGGAGTCGTCAACGGTGATACCGAGTTGCCCTCTTTGCAGAGTGGTGTTCATCGCTTGGACGGCATCAGCAGGATTTCCTCCCTGCCCTGCATTCGTTGTTCCCACAGTACCATTCGCATTCACGGCTCCATTCGGACCGACCGTGCCTACTCCGTTGACTCCTACTCCATTACTCCCTACTACTCCGTTAACACCGAAGCCATTCACACCGCCGACTGCTCCCTGCACTACATTATTCTGCCCTGTGGCATTTCCAGCCGCTCCCGGAATGGCGCTATTGGTTCGGACGCCGTTAGCCCCGTTTTGAAACGTGTTGGTGCCGTTGCCGCCGGCGTTGGTTCCCAGTCCGGTGCGATTCCCGTTGGGTCCGAAGGTGCGCGTGTTGGTGGCTCCGTTTACGGAACCGTTGGCCGTGCCATTGACGTTCGCGGCACCATTGTTGTTCGCACTACCATTCACGGCACCATTGACTTGCCCCTGCCCGCCGGGAGCATTGATGCCGATGCCGCCGGAACGGCTATTTGTGTTGCCGATTCCGCCGACTCCGCTTCCCGTGACGTTCGTGGAATTGGTCCCTAGGCCCGTGCCTGTCGTGTTTCCATTCGCAGTGCCGTTAACGCTTCCATTCACGCCTGTACCGCCCGCTCCGGCCCCGACTCCCAACGTGCCGCCGGTAGTCGATTGTCCTGAGGGAACAAGCCCATTCGGTCCGACGCTATTGATGCCATTCGGTGTTTGCACTGCGCTCGGCTGAGCAGTCGCGCCGACTCCGCCGACCGCTGCACCAGTACCGGCCCCCGCTCCCGCCGCGCCTCCGCCGGAGGCTCCAACTGCCGCAACTCCGCCTCCCCCCGCGCCAGCGCCACCACCTCCCGATTGGGCGAGTGCCGTTGTGCCGCCGACTAGTGCGACCATAAGGCCCGTCGCCAAAGTACGTCGAATGTCGCCTCGGAAGAGTTCGGTTCGCAATTGCCGAAGTGAATAAACTCGCATGACTAATACTCCGTCCGTTGGAACAACGGGATGATTATTTTGGCTCGACGCATCAACCGATAAGATTGGGCGCTCATGGAGCGCAGAGACTTCCGCAAAGAGGGAGATAGCAAAGGTTGTGCCGCCTTCGCTCATCCCGACCCACGAGGGGAGGAATGCCGGCTGAAACCAAGCTCACCGACACCTCGCATTGCAATCGTCGGATTGAGTGAGTTAAGGCGTTAAATTGCGTAAAATCAGTAGGGTCGCAGGTTTCCTACTTGAATCCTGAGGCGACTTACCGCTTGGCCGATGAAAGTTCAACCTGATCGGGAATGAGGCGCGACCTTGAGCGAAACGAGTCCCTGCAAGTCGGGTTAAATGTCGAAGATAAAAGGGAGTTGTGCGATAATCGAGCGAACCAAGTCTGCGAACCACCGAGCGAAGAGCGCCCCGCCGAATGAAAATTTTCCCGACTCTTCCGCTCCGGCGCTTCATTCATCTGACGACCGTCTTGGTTTCGGTCGTGTTAGCCGCTCTGCCGACGGCCGTCTCAGCGGCCGATTTCGAGTTCGTCGGTGTCGTGGCACTCGCGCTCGAAAAAGATGCCGGTGAACAACTTCGACTTTCCGTCGCGCAGCGCGAAGCGTTGCTCAAGCTCGTCGAGCGCCGCGAGAGCGATGTGCTCGAGCTCGCCTTGCAACTTCGCCAAGCTTCGGCCGACGAACGAGAAGCGAAGCTCGCTCCGCTTCGTCAAGCCTCGGAAGCGGAAGGACTCAAGCTGCTTACCGACGCACAGCGTGCCACACTCGAACAGCTGCGCGTCCGCCGCGCCGGCGGCACGAGCTTCGCCGAGCCGACGATTGCCGCCAAGCTGAAGCTAACCTCGGAACAAACCACGACGATCGCCAAGCTCTTAGCCGAACGCCGTGAGCAACTAAGCCGAGTCGATGGACAAGCGCGCGAGGTGCTGCGCAACACGTTCGAGCAGCGTTTGTTCGCGCTCCTCGCGCCGGAACAGAAGACAGCTTGGAATCATGCCGCCGGCAGCGGCACGCCGACGGTTGCCGTGGTCGAGCGAGGAGCGGCTGGACCACAAGAATCGGCGAAACCAGAAGCAGGGAATCAGGCGACGAACGTTCACGCAGTGGTTGGCGCAATCGTGGCCGGTGCGAAAGAGAACGCGCGCCTTCGCTTCAACTTTCGCTTTCAGCCGTGGGGTGAAGTTCTCGATTGGTTTGCACAGCAGGCCGATCTTTCGCTCGTAATGGATGCTCCGCCGCCGGGCACGCTCAACTATACCGATTCGCGCGAGTATACACCGGCCGAAGCGCTGGACTTGATGAACGGCGTGCTCCTCACGAAAGGTTTTACGCTCGTTCGTCGGCAGCGCATGCTGATGGTCGTCAACTTAGAGGATGGCATCCCGCCGAATTTGGTCCCGTTCGTGCCGGCGGAAAAGCTCGACACGCTCGGCGAATTCGAACTTGCGACGACCCTCTTTCGCCTGGAAAAACTCTCGCCCGAAGATGCCGAGACTGAAGTTCGTCGCCTCGTCGGGCCGCAAGGGGCCGTGGTCGTGTTGCCTCGGGCCGGGCAAGTGCAAGTCACGGAAACCGCCGGCCGGCTTCGTCTCATTCGCTCCGTCTTGCAAGCTTCCTCAAACATGCTCGCCGGAAACGTGACCGGAGACGTGCGTTCCTTCCAACCGGTGCATGTCGGCGTGGAAGATGTCCTGCCGCTCATGCGGCAACTTCTCGACATTCCTGCCGATGGCTATGCCGCGGCCGATGGCTCCTTGCGGTTAGCGGTCGATCCGCTAACCGGCAAGTTGCTCGTCGGCGGCAAGCCCGAGCGTGTGGCGCAAGTCGCCGAGATCATCAAGGCGATCGATGTTCCGGCTCCCGCCGGTGCCGGAGCTACCGCGATCGAAACAGCGCAACTCGAAGTCTACGACGTCGGCGTCTCCGATCCCACGTCGGTCTTGGCGGTGTTG
>JAIOPP010000025.1:0-63410 GCA_021413845.1 Planctomycetia bacterium
ACGGCGATCATCTCTCACTTCCGCCACCCACAGCGGCAAGGAGAAGAGCCGATCGATGAGGCTTGGCTGCGCGCGGCAGGGTTCCAAGTCCGCCGCTTGCCGGAAGAGATTTTCTTCGAAGGGGCCGGCGATGCCCTCTTCTGCGGCGACACGCTCTTCGCAGGCTATCGCATTCGGAGCCATGCGCGCGGCCATCAGCTGGTCGGCGCAGAACTCGGGGTGCGCGTGATTCCGTTGGAGCTCATCGACGACTATCACTACCACTTAGACACTTGCTTCTGCCCGCTATCGACGACCACGGCGATCTACTACCCGGCCGCCTTCGACGACTACGGCCGGCAAGTGCTCCGGGAGTTGGTGCCGGAATTGATCGCGGTCGAACGAGACGAGGCCCGCCGGTTCGCATGCAATGCGGTCGTCGTCGGGCGAACGGTCGTGACGAACACCGGTTGCCCCAAGTTGCACGAAGAGCTGCGCCGGCGCTACTTCACCCCGCTGGAAACGCCGCTGGACGAGTTCGTAAAGGCCGGCGGGAGCGCGAAGTGCCTGACGCTCCGTCTCGACGGCGAAGAAGGAGCCGGCTGGAAGCACGCGCCGGCCGGGCGCTAGAAACGATCGGCGGACGGAATCGCTTGACGGGTTCGCCTGCCGTGCGGCATGATTCGTGCGCCATTGCTCTACAGTGCCGTCCATCTCAACGAGAATCGAACGTTTTGTGGCTGAACTCGATCGTCTACTTTCCGGCATCAGCATCTATCAAGATGTCGTCGTCGCCGGGAAGACCGAGCGGAAGGGAGTGCGTGATTGCGAGAGTCGGTGGCAAGCGATCGCGCCGTATCTTCCTGCGCGGGGCGCGCTGCTGGATGTGGGGGCGAACTTCGGTTGGTTCTGTTTGCGCTGGTGTGCCGAAGGGGCCGAGCGAACGGCAGTCGCGTGGGAAGCCGATCTGCGCACGGCGGCCGTAGCGCGGTATGTGCTCGCCTCACATCGGCATGAACGAGTTTGCCTCGCCACGACCACGGCCGAAGCCGAAGCCGTGCGGAAAATGGAAGCGGCGGGCCAGCGCTTCGATGCCGTGCTCTGTCTGTCCGTGCTGCATTGGATTGCGGATCATCGCGAATTCGTCGCCACGCTGGGGCGCATCGCCGATCGGATTTTCATCGAACATTGCGACCCGCGCGAAGAGGGGGCGGGTATCGAACAGCTGCGCCGCGAGATCGGCGACATCGGGCCTTATCTACGCAACCTGTTTCCGGAGTTGCACGTCGAACGGATCGCCGTGTGGGAAGGGCATCGCTCGAAAGAGTATCCGCGCGAGCTCTGGCTCGTGGCTCGCAACGAAAACAAGCCGACGAGCGCCGAAGCGAGCCGCGCGGGTTCGTCGACGAATGGGGGAATCTTCGCCGGCGCGGTCTTGCCGCTCTCGGTCGTTTGGCCGCCGCGCTCTTGGTGGCGCGAACGGCTTGACGAGACGTTGCTCGAAGCTGACGGCCGGACGGTGTTCACGCCGCACGGGATCCGCTGCCGAGTCGAAGAAGAGGTTGATGCGAAGGGGGCCGTCGTCGATGATCCCGACGAGATTCGCAGCGCCATCGCGAACATGCCGGAGCGGGGTGTGACGACGCTCCGAAGGCGGCTGGCCCGTTGGTTGCATGCCGCGCGACGACGACTGACGAGGTGAGAACGGTTACGGCCGTTCGAGCATCATCACGTTGTTGTCCGCAACTTGGAACAGCGGTCGGTAAGGGGTGTTGTGGATCCCTTCGCGTGCGCGACCGAAGTACCACACGATGTTCATCGACAGGCCCCACGATTCGGCGGCGGTGCCGTTTCCTTGTTGGCCGGCCGGCGGCATGATGTAGTTGAAGCCGCCGACGAGATCGGTTCGGTTCGACATCGGAACGCGGAAGTCGGAGCCGATGATCGTGAGGTTTTGGCTGGTGAAACCGCCCCAGAAGCGACCTTGGCCGCCGTACTTGGTCGTGTAGCGATAGAAGAAGTTGTACATGTCGCTCGGCGTGATCGTTTGGTTCGCGACCATGTTGAAGATGGTGAAGCTCACCTCGTCGGACTTCGTGCCGAACACGCCCCAGAAGCCGAACTCATGTCCCCGGCCGGTGAGCCAACTGGTTTCGAGTCGGACCTGAGCATACGTGGCTTTGGTGTAAAAGTTGTCGGTCGTCCAATCGTAGGCGACGCCCCATTGCAGGCCGCAGCCGCGATAGGCACGATGGAAAATCGCACCGGTGACGAACACTTGTTCGCGAGCCGACGAGCCGAAGATGTTGCCCGAGAGATCGCTCTGCGCCCAACGGGCACCGAATTGATAGCCGATTCCGCACTTCGGATACGGCACGATCGCGCCGGCGAGATTGAACCCTTCGTTGAAGCCGAAGTTGCCGTTGATTCCTAAGTCGAGCGGACCTTTGAAGCCTTGCGTGCCGCCGAAGACGGAAGCTTCACGGAACAAGAAGCCGAGGCAGTTTTGCAAGCAGCGTGCGACCTGACCGCAGCCGATACGGTGGTGTCCGTAGAGACCGCATTCCGGGCAGCGCGAAGGATCGCCCCATTCGTCTTGGCTGCATGTCCCCGAACCGCAGTTGCCGGCCGCACAGTTGCCCGACACGCACGACGAGCGGTCTCCTTGACCTTGAGCACCTTCGTAGTCGGGATCGAGGTGGATGTCTCCTTGCAGGTATTGGGAGCCGTCTTGGGTGAGGTCGCCGTGATACTCGGTGCCGTCTTCGTTGTAGATCGGGCCGCTGAATTTTCCTTGGTTGCCCGAAACGCTATCGGGCACCGGCACGACTTCTCCGCGAATGGTTCCCGGCACCTGAGCGCGAGAGGTCGCCGAGCGTGGAGCGGGGGCTTGGATGATGCCGTTGGCATTGCTGCCGGAGCCGATCGGGCCCCCTTCGGTGATCTTCGGCGGACCGACGAGTTTCTCGCCGTCGGCGAGCCGGATGTTGTAGTCGGTAAGCGTTTGCGTGCCCGACTGCGAGCCGGCCTGATGCGCGACTTGGCGGGCATCGGAGCGGCCGGTGAAGTTCGAGCGACCGGCGGGAGCACGTGAAGGGACCGAGTGGAAGTGCGTGGCTTGCGATTGCGTGGCCGGGGCCGGCTTCGAGCGAGCGGCGGCAGGAGAACGATTCGTCGTGGTCGGAGCGGCTGGGCTTTGTTGCCAGTCGGGCCGGTAGGAGGCATCGGCGGTTTGCGTACTGCGAACGGCCGAGCTGTGCATGGCCGGGGTTGCGTAGTCGACCGTGGCTTCGCTAGTGCCTGCCGTCGCGGCACGGGTCGGAGCCCACTTGCTGTTTTGAGCGCGGCTCTGGGTCGACGCGAATGCCGCCGTTAGGAACAGTGCGGCTGTCGCGAGACGCGAGGCGGAGCTGAGATCGGCAAATGTCATAGAATCCCTCACAAAGCTGATACGTGCTCGAAAAGTGAGCCTGCACGAGTTGTCAGGCGTATATTCGGAAAGACCCTAACCGGAACTTTCGTTAAAACCGGAAAAGTTCTCGTAATCGGAAAAGTCTGACTATTCGACGCAGTCTAAAGACAAGCTTGTGCATGCATGAGAGAGGCTGATTACCAACCGAAGCCGGTCTTTGCACAACTTAGGCAGAACGCCTAGACATGAACCGCAGCCGAGGCCATGCTAGCGGCCTGGGTAAATTAGTGAAGAAGTCGCTCGGTACTGTGCTGTCTCTATTAGGAGTTTTGATCGTGAACGTTCGATCCGTTGTGCATGGTGCCGCGTTGGTTTTCCTCGGCGGCATGCTGACGAATTTTGCCCAAGCCCAAAATACGAAAGAAGAAGGCTTTCGGCCGTTGTTCGACGGCAAGACGCTCGGCGGTTGGGTGCAGCGCGGCGGCAAAGCGAAGTACACGATCGAAAACGGCGAGATCGTCGGCTCGAGTGTCGCCGGAACTCCCAATAGTTTTCTCTGCACCGATCGCGATTACGGCGACTTCATCTTAGAAGTCGAGTTTAAAGTCGATCCCGCCTTGAACTCCGGAATTCAGATTCGAAGCCAGATATTCGATAGCGAGAAATCGGTCGAGATCGGCGGGAAGAAAATCACGATCTCCGCCGGTCGGGTGCATGGTTACCAAGTCGAGATCGATCCTTCGGATCGCGCCTGGAGCGGCGGCATCTACGACGAAGGGCGGCGCGGTTGGCTCGTCGACTTGAAGGGGAACGCGGAAGCCCGCAAAGCCTTCAAGCAAGGGGAGTGGAATAAGTATCGCGTCGAATGCCAAGGGAGCTCGATCAAGACGTTTATCAACGGAGTCGCCGCGGCCGACTTGAAAGACGACGTCACGCCGAGCGGTTTCATTTCCTTGCAGGTTCACTCGACGAAGAACCCGAAGCCGCTAGAAGTGCGCTGGCGAAACATCAACATCCGCGAGTTGAAGTAGCTCGCGAGAGTAGTGCGACGACGCAGTTACTTTGCGTCTTTCATTCCGGCGATTCGCTTCGCAGCCCGCACTCCTCCGACGAAAGCGAGCTTCATCCGATCGCGCAGGGCCGACGCACCGACGTTGCTCGGCTTCACCCCGAGCTTGCGCAGCGACTTGTTCAGGCGATGCAGCGAGCGGCGATCGGTCGAGTCTTTCGTTTGAAACGTCACGCTGAACGAGATCGACACTTCGGGCCCGTTCTGCACCCAATGCGGCGCGGCCACCGGGAAGTGCAACCCATCGCCGGCGAGCAACTCGAAGCGTTCGCTGCGCGTGTTGTACCAATCTTCGAACGGCAGATTGCGATGGCCGCCGGTGAAGAACGCCTCGAGATTTTCTTCGGTGAGAATCTCGCGGTCGTTCTGCGGAAACATATGCACGGTCTTCCGCCCGCGGATTTGCAGCAGGAAGTTGTTTTCCGGATCGATATGGTAAGGCGTCACGGAGCCCGGCGACGAGATGAAGATGAAGCCGGCCTGATGTTTCATGCCCGGCGATACATGATCGGAAAGCCCGCGAATCTCCGCGAGGCAGCTGCCCAGTAGGTCCGAATATTCTTCATCGAGCTCGACGTTCTTCAGCACCATCCAGGAGCGGCATTCTTCGATGCGGCGAATCGTGTCGGGAATCGAGAGGCCGTTGAGCGGCGTCTTCGTCGGATCTTGCGAGACCGGGAGTTCGCCCGAGTTGTACTCGACCTTCTTCGCCGGCAACTTCTGAGCGAGCTCGATCAATCGCGGCAGCGAGAACAACGGGTGATCGCTCAAGTGGTGGCCGATCGTAAACGGGCTGCGATTGAACTTCGCGTCGAACGTGCTCTGATCGAGATTCGCAAGCAGGTTGCCGGTCGACGAGCGGAGAAGTTGTGGCGTCATAGGTTCCTCGGAGCGTATTGAGATGTGCTTGTTGTTTTTGAAGGTCTTAGTGCTGCGAATTCGTTTTCGAGGCCGCCCGACCGCCGGCAGTTTCGCGATGCTTCCCGCGCGACAGCTTCGACTTCACCCAGCGCACCAGCGGCATCAGCGAAACCGCGAGGTCGCCATAGCGGGCCCCGGTGGAAACGACGAGCGATTGCCGAATCGTCCGCTCCGGCCAAAGCGGGTTGATCATCGGATGGTCGGGTACGGCGCACGAATCCATCCATTCGATGCCGCGCTCGTGCAACTCGCGAATCAAAGCCAATTCGAGCAGTAGGCCGGGAGAATGCTCGGCGAACTTCTCGTCGTACGCGATCTTGAAGCTGTAACCGCCGTCGCCGGTCATGAAGTTGCAGATCATCGCGATCGGTCGGCCGTCGAAGTCGAGCCGGCCGAGCAGCAGCTTGTCGGCCATCGCGCCGCCGTGAAGCATGTCGCGAAAGAAGCGTGAGTGTCGTTCGTCGGAGTCGAGCGCCGTTTGCGAATCACCCTTCCAGCCGCCCGCTTCCAGCCGAAGAAACGCATCGACCCAAGCGTCGACATCGTCGTGGTCGCGATACCAGGAGGTGGTCAGCGTGCCCGTTTCGGCGAGGCGGCGTTCCGTGCGCTGAATGCTTTGGCGCTTCTTCCGCGACAGGCTCGTCTTCAAAAACGATTCGGCATCGGCGGCGCGGCGAAACAAAGCGCGCGTTTGCAGGTCTTTCGTAAACACCGGCCGGCGCGCGGCGTAATTCGACTCGATCAACGCGCGCTGGAGCGGCCCGTCGCCGGCGATCATCGGCAGGTGGACGACTGCGGCACCTTCCGGCGACGTGGCGGCCGCCGTGAAGAAGTAGTCGAGCACCTCGCCGACGCAATCGCGGCGCACGAGCGGAGTGCCGAGAAAGCAGTGTGGGTGTCGCCAAAGTTCCCAACAGCGTATAGGCAGACCATAGAACGACCGCCGACGAATGATCGGAAACAGTCCGCAGATCACTTTCGGACCTTCCGGATGCACGCGCTTCGGAGCTTCGATGACTAGCAGTTCGACCCGTTCGTCTTGCGCCAAACTGCACCAAGCCGGCAGCAGAAACCACGGCTCGAAAAACGAATTCGGCTCGATGGCCGTCGCGACCAAGCGTTGCCATGCCGGCTCTAATTGGCCGAGCATGTCGGGCTGGGTCTCGAACCGATGCGTGAACTCGAACAGGGGCAGATCCGGCTCGTCTTGGCGTGGCGGGGCGGCCCGATCGGTGGCGAGCTTACGCGCTTTCTGGGCGAGCGATACGGCAAGTGAGTCGGCCATGGCGTGCAGCGTCATACTTCGACGAGCTCCTTCGTGGCGAGCGGTTGCGCACTATCGCCGGTCGTAGAACTCGGCGCGCGTTGGTTCCTGATCGGCTGCGACGTGCCGGCCTTCGCACGATATCCGCGCCATGCGCGACTGAGATTCCGTGCCGCAACGAAAGCGGTGTCGCGAATTCTCGAAACGGTGCGGGGCGACACGCAGCGCAGCCGCGCCAACGGCACTGGTCGGCCGTTCCAATCGGCTTTATACGATTCGTCGCCGCGCAGGAAATCGAGCGTCGCGAAACCGGAAGCGATGAGCTGATCTACGGTGAAGCTATACAGCAAGTGCCCCGGCTCCAGATGCGCAAATGCGGGATCGAAGCCCGACTGATACATGTATGCGGTCTCGCGACCGAGCAGATACATCTGAATCGAAATCGGCACCCCTCGCTGCGTACACCACATGAGCCGGACGTTGCCCAACGGCGCAATTCGATCGACCGCGCTGCGCAGAAAGCGCTCGAACGTCGGATCGGTAAAGCACCCTCCGCCGACGACTTTCTCTTGAAACCGGCTTTGATGCAGACGGACGAAGTCGTCCCAGATCGCGGCGATTTCGTCCGGCTGCGCGGCCGAATGGAAAGCGATCTCGGGATCTTCGGAGCGGCGTCGCGCTTTGTGAATCTTGCGGCGAATGGTTCGATGTGTCGAGGCGACGAACTCGTTCCAGCTGCCGGGCAGCGAGGTCGTCCAACTCGATTCGAGCTCATCGGTCGAAATCGCGAAGCCCTGTTTTTTCAGACCGGCGACGAGCGACTTTAGCGACGGTTCGCCGATGTCGATCCCTTCCAGTTCCCAAAGATCGATCGGGCCGATGCCGGCCGCTTTCCAAGCCGCAGGATCGAGCAGCGCGGCCACGATGGCATCGATGTGGTTCGCGTCGTCGGTCGGGCCGAGCAGGATGCGGCGATAATCGGTGCAGGCCTTGCCGCTGCCGAGAAATTGGAGCACATGCCCCTGTACGCTTCGCCGGACCAAGTAGAACGGAGCGATGGCTACGATCGTGCCTGCCTCGCGCACGACGCCGAGCGCCAGCCGGCCGCCGCGTCGAAACTCGTGCCACCACGCGTAGCTCCACTCCCAGCCGTTGAGCGGGTCCTCGCCGGCAAGGCGATTCCAATCTTCGCGCAAAGAGGCGAAGCCGGCATCGCAGCGGATGATTTCGAGTTGCATCGAGGTTCGACCGAGGAAGAACGGGACCGTAGATCGCTAAATGTAGTGCGCTAAATCCGGCTGCGGCCGATAGGGACGCAACGGCCTAACGGAATGCTCCGTCAACGCACGTCAAACCTAGCTTAGAAACGTACGTCGGGCGGGCAGGTGTGGAGGTCCGCGGCCGGCGAAAGGCGGCGAGGTACGCCAATGATGCCGAAAGGCAACGTAAACGGCTGCCGATGCGTCGAAAAGCAGCGATTTTGCCGGCTCTGTTGAGGAAATTCCGTCGAAGTGCGGAAACTTTATCTCGGTTCGCGGCGTCTGATCGTCGGGCGGCACTCCCGGACCTCGCGCCTCGTCCTTCCGCACGTATCTCCCCGTTCGGCGGCTAGTTACATTGGGCGTTGAGCAACCGAGCTATCTTGTATTGGCCGGCATCTCTCGTCGTCGTTGAGAAATCATTGAGGAATCCGATCATGCGGTTCTCGCACTCCGTCTTGTTTCATGGCGTGGCTTGCACGGCGTTCCTTTCGTCTTCCTGGACGTTGCCGACGTCCGTCCTTGGTGCGGATGCACCGGAGACGACCTCGGCTAAGCCGCTCGGGAATAAGGCGGCTGCCGAAAAACTCCCTTGGGACGACGCCGAACCGATTCCCACGCCGATCGCCGAGCGCTTGCAAAGCCGCGATTATGCCGCAGCGGTGGCGATGCTCGATAAGCTCGCCGCCGAGCCCAAGGCCCCGCGCGCCCGCTTGCTCTATGCCAAAGGGCGCGCCTGGCATCAGGCCGGCAAGTTCGATGACGCCATCGCGGCGTTCGGAGTCGTCGAGAAGGAATTCCCGACCGATGTTTGGGCTCGCCGCGCGCGCTTCGCTCGCGCCGTCGCGCTGGCGAAGAAAGGGGACTTCGCTTCGGCCGAAGTCCTGTATCGGGCCGAGGCCGAATATCTCCTCTCGCACGAACGAAAGCAGGAACTGGCCGACGTCTATTTAAGCTTCGCCCGCAAGTATGCGAAGCCGCGCGATGAGAAGAGCCCGGCCGATCAACCGCCCCCCGACTTCGGCAAGGCGTTGCAATTCTTTTCCGCCGCCTTGGAGTTGGGACCGAAGCCGAGCTTGCGCCCGGAAATCGAACTTCAAATGGCCGATTGCCATCGGCTCTCCGGCAACTTACCCGAAGCCATTACGCGCTACGTGAAGTTCGTCAAAGAACGCCCCAGCGACGAGCGAATCATCGAGGCCCGATTTCGCTTAGGCGAAGCGCAACTAGCCGCGGGGAATCCTCAAGAGGCGCGGCATGCTTGGCAAGACCTGCTCGCGCTCGTGCCGGCCGATCGGAAGCCGGCCCGTCCGGAAGACGAAGACTTTCTGGCTCAAGCGGCGTTTCAGATCGGCACCACGTACGGCATGCCGACGCCGGCGAACGACGACGATCTTGCGCTCGGCACGACGGCGCTCGAGGCGATGATCGAACGCTTCCCCGACCACAAGCTGGCGGGGAAGGCGCGCGTGGCGCTGGTGCGGAGTCGGATCGTGCGCGGACGCTTCGCCGAAGCGACCGCCGCGGCCGAGTTGTTTCTCAAAGACACGAAGCGCGCCGCTTCGGACGAAGCGGCCGACGTGCGCAATCTGATGGGGTTTGCGCTCCGGCAACAAAAGAAGTTCGTGGAAGCACTCGCCGCCTGGCGAGATTTTCTGTTGAAGCACCCTTCGGATGCGCAGTGGAGCGCGGTTCAGCAGCGGATCATCGAAACGGAATACCTGATCGGCTGGGAGGCCTTCGAGAAGAAAGACTACGTCGAAGCGCGTAAGCAATGGAATGAATTTCTCATTCGCTATCCGCTCGATCCTCGGAGCCCGATGATTCTCTTTCAGTTCGGCCGTGCGGAATACTTAAACGAGAAGTGGGACGCCGCGATCGAGCAATGGCGCAGGCTCGTCTCGAAGTACCCGGGCCACGAGATTTCGTCGCAAGCGCAAATGCTCATCGGCATCCTCTTCGAAGAGAAGAAACACGACCCGATCATGGCGATGGCCGAGTTCGTGAAGGTGACGTGGGGCTCGCAGGTCGGCGTCGCCCAAAACCGCATTGCGCAACTCCGAGCCAAGCGCCTTACCGTCGCCACGGAGCGGATTTTCCGCACGTCGGAAACGCCCTATATTAAGCTCGATTCACGAAATATCGACAAGGTGACGGTGCGTGTCTACACGGTCGATCTGGAAACCTACTTCCGCAAGATGCACCTCGCGCGCGGCATCGAATCGCTCGATCTAGCGTTGATCGATCCCGATCGGACCTTCGAGTTCACGGTGCCTGAGTACGGCGAGTTCAAGCCGTGTGAAAGTCGGATCGAGTTGAAGTCGGAAGACTTGGCGAAGGCCGCCGACGCCGCGAAGCCGAGCGTCGTCGCCGTGACGATCGGCAGCAAGACGCTCGAAGCGACGACGCTCGTGATTCGCAGCGATCTCGACATGATCGTGAAGAGTTCGCGCGACGAGGTCTTCGTGTTTGCCGAAAACATGCTCACCGGCAAGCCGTGGCAGGGGGCGAGAGTTCTCGTTTCCAACGGCACTGAAGTGGTCGCCGAAGGAACGACGGCCGCGGACGGCACGTTCCGTGGCTCCTACAAGCAACTCCACAATGCGAAAGATGTGCGCGTCTTCGCCGCGTCGGACGGCAACACGGCGTCGAATGTCGTGTCGCTCAGCGGTGTCGGCGTCGGGCAAGGATTGCAAGAGCGAGGCTTTCTCTATACCGACCGAGGCGGCTATCAGCCGGGACAAGTCGTGCATGTGCGCGGCATTCTGCGCGGCACCGCCGACGATCGTTACGTCGTGCTGCCGAAGAAAAAGTACCGCTTCGAGACCTACGATGCGCGCAATCGATTGATTCACGGGGCGGAAGTCGTCACGGGGGACTTCGGCACGTTTCACACCTACTTCACGCTCCCGTCGATCGCCGCTCCGGGCGACTATCGAATTCAAGTGTGCGATATCGACGGGCGCGCCTTTCAAGGGAGCTTCCGAGTCGAAAATTACGCACTCGAACCGGTGCGGTTGTCGATCGATTTGCCGCGCAAAGTTTATTTCCGCGGCGAAGAAATCACCGGCACGATCAAAGCCGAGTATTACTACGGCACGCCTCTCGCCGGGCGAGAGATTCGCTACACGTTCGGCGACGGGCGAGTCGAATCGGCCCTGACGGATGCCCAGGGGAAAGTTGCGGTGAAGTACCCGACGCGCGAGCTGCGCGAACATCAAACGCTGACCCTCTCCGCACAATTGCCGGAACGCAACCTCGGCGCCTCGGCCGATTTGCTGATCGCGGTGCGGGCGTTTTCCGCCGCGATCAAGCTCCCTCGCGACGTCCTGACGACCGGGGAATCGTTTGCGGTCGACGTCTCGACGAGCTCGGCCGACGGGAAACCGACCGGCGAAAAGCTCACGCTCAAAGTCTTCGAGAAGACCACGGTCGAAGGGAAGCCGGGAGAGCGCGAAGTGCGCACGCTGGACGTCGCCACGGACGCGAAGACGGGCATCGCTCGCGTCACGCTTACGCTCGAACAAGCCGCTTCGTATGCGCTGCGCGTCGAAGGACGCGATCGCTTCAGCAATCCGGTCACGGCGAGCCGCGACATTCTCGTCTCCGGCGATGAAGACACCGTGCGGCTCCGGATTCTGGCCGACGAGCATTACTACAAAGCCGGCGACGAGGCGAAGTTCCGCGTCCATTGGCGCGAAGCGCCGGCCTTGGCTTTGGTGACGTTTCAAGGAGTGAAGATTCTCGACTACCGGCTCGTGCAATTGAAGACCGGAGACAACATTCTCGAACTGCCGTTGTCGGAACGCTTCGCGCCGAACTTTCAGTTGGAAGTGAACGTGATGACCGACGTACGCGACACGGCGAAGGCCGACTTGGTCGACGCGAAGGGGAGGCAGGAAGTCGCGAAAAAGAAAACGCGGTTGCACGTGGCGACGAACGAATTCTACGTCGATCGGGCACTCACGGTGAAGGTCGAGACCAAGCGCAAGGCCGGGGCGACCGGTCCGATTGCGCCGGGAGAAACCGTCGACGTGACGGTGAGCACCTTGGACGGGCAAGGGAAGCCGGTCGCTGCGGAAGTCGGTCTGGCGCTGATCGATCGGATGAACTTCGACCGCTTCGTCGGCAATCGGTCGTCGTTCGGCAAGTTCTTCAACGGCGTGCCGCGCACCGCTGCGATGCGGACGACGTCGAGCATCGAGTTCGATTATCGCCCCGCGACGGCGTCGATCAACGCGCGGCTCCTGTCGGAACAAGAACGCCTCGAGATTGCCGAACAAGAAAAAGACTTACGGACCTCGTTGGCAACCGCTTCGCAGTCCGGTGGAATGGGCGGCGGTGGTGGCGGCGTCATGGCTCAACAGAACGCTCAAGCTGCGGAATCGGATGGCCTCTTTCAAAACGGCGTGAACCTCGGCAGTGTGGTGCAGCAGGATAATATCCAGAACTTTGCGTTTTACGTCGGGCGCGAGGACGAAGCACGGATGGCCGGAGTCGGCGTGAACTCGAATGCGGGAATGTATCAAGGACAGACGACGATCGTCGCCGGCACGGCCGTCAACAGCCCGGCTCCTGCTGCCGCACCTTACGCGAAGCCGATGGAAGCGAAGCGAAAGCAGCTCCAGCCGCAATCGGACGCAAAAGGAAACGCTCTCAATCGCGAGAGCGCCGCTAAGGCGGACGTAGATCGGAGTGGCGCGTTCGATCAACCGATCTCGGCTCTCGCGACCGAACTCTTTTTCGACGGTTCCCAACTGCAAGATCGCGAGATCACGGTGCTCAACGGCGGAGTGTTGTCGAACCTCGATCGGGCCGTATTGAGCAACGATGCGCAGAAGAAAGAACTCTTCGAGAGTCTGAAGCGGCAAGGGGCGCTGCTGCTTCTCAGCGACGGCTTGCAAGAGACGGCCTATTGGAACCCCGCGATCACGACCGATGCCACGGGTAAGGCCGTGATTACGATCACCCTGCCTGAGCGCTCGACGGCTTGGAAGTTGCTCGCGCAAGGTGTGACGATGGATACGCGCGTCGGCGATGCCGAGAGCGAGTTGATCGTGAAGAGCGAGTTGTTCGGTGAGTTTGCGCTGCCGAATATCGTGACCGATGGAGATAAGCTGGATGTCGTCGCGACGATCCACGACGATCGGGCCCGCACGGCCGATCAACCGCAGCCGGCGATCGAAGTCACGCTCAAGACCGTGATCGGCGGCAAGAGTACGGAAGAAAAGCGAACGCTGGAAGCCGGCCCCGGCGGCACGGCGACTCTCCGCGAACTTTCGTTTCCGATCGCGATCGACTTGCCGAAACCCGCTGCGGCCAAGGAAGCCGGCGAGAACAAAAAAGGGAGCGCCGACTCTCCGTTGCCGACGACGGCGGAGGTGACCTTGTCGCTTACTTCCGGTGGGCAACGCCACCAGGTGAGCCGCAACGTTCCGATTCGTCCGTATGGTTTTCCCGTCGTCGCAGTCGACGGAGGAACCACGACCACCGGGACGACGGTTTGGATCGAGCAACCCGCCGACATGACGATCGAACGCCCGCGATTGGAGGTCGTCGTCGGCCCGAACGTCGACCGGAGCTTGTTGGAGATCGTGCTCGGCGGTCGGCGCTGGTGCGACTTGCACGAACGCTACGCGACGCCGCTGGAAACATCGTCGAGCGATCTGCTGGCCGGTGTGGCGTTGCAAAAAATGCTGAATACGACGCGCGACAAAGGGACGCCCGAAGCCGCCGAGCTCGACGCCCGCATTCGTTCCGCTTGCGGCTACTTGGCTTCGGCGCAGAACGACGACGGCGGTTGGAGTTGGTCGGGTGCCGGCGGCAACAGCAATCGCTATGCTTCGGCCCGCGTCGTGTGGGCTCTGAGCGTTGCGAAGGCCGGCGGCTACGCCTTCGCGCAAGAGACGTTCGACAAAGGAATTAATTATCTCGCGGCGCAGCAAGCGGCCGTCGCCGATGACGACCTTGAAGGCAAAGCCGTGGTGCTCCATGCACTGGCCGAAGCAGGGCGGGGCGATTTCGCCGTCGCGAATCGGTTGTTCCGAAGTCGAGGAACGATGGCTCAAGCGGGCATCGCCTACTTGGCGCTGGCGCTCGCGAAGATGGACCATGTGCCGATGGCGGCCGACCTGCTCACGACGTTCCAAGGACGCGAGCCGGTGGCTGTTCCAGCCGCCGCTCCTGCTGCCGCCGGCGCCGCGAAGCAAATCGACGCTAGTGGGCTCTCTACTGCACGGAGCGGAGCGACGGAAGTTCGAGCCCTCTACGCGCTCGCGCTGTTGCGATCGGGCATCGACGTCGCGAAGCAAAAGGAAGCGGTCGATTGGCTGCTCTCGCATCGCGCCGGCAATCGTTGGTCGCCGGAGAAGGCGACCGGTCCGGCTGCGGCGGTGTTGGCCGAGTGGTTCGCGAAGCATCGTCCCGGGGGCGAACGGTATAAGCTCGCCGTCGTCGTCAACAACTACGAAGCGGCGAATCTGGAGATCGATCCGAACGGCCCGATGCAGACGATCGAGATCGACGCCAAGCATCTCGTCGCCGGCAAACAGAGGATTCAACTCCTCATGACGGGCCGGGGGCACTTGGCCTATCAATGCGTGCTCGGCGGATTCGTCGCTGCCGAGAAGATCAAGCCGACGGCCCGCCAGTTCTACGTGCATCGCTATTGGGAACCGGCGCCGGTCGAATTCGAAGGCAAAGAATTGCCTCGCGGCTTCGACGTTGCGAGCGGCAACATTACGTCGTTCCGCAATCCGCTCACGCAATTGCCGATCGGCCGCCGCGGGCGAATTCAGATTCAAGTGGCTCGGCACTTCCCGAAGGGAAATCCGCCGGACGACCAGCTGGAATATCTCGTCGTGCGCGAGCCGATCCCCGCCGGTTGCTCGGTCGTCGAGCAATCGATCAAGGGGGGCTTCGAGCGCTACGAATCGTTGCCGGGCGAGTTGGTGTTTTACGTCGGCAATCGTCGCTATCCCGAGACGATTTCGTACGAGATCGTGGGGACGAGCGCCGGCGATTTCCGCACCGCGCCGACCATCGTCGCCGATGCATATCGTCCGGAAGATTTCAACATCGCCACCGGAGCGCCGCTCAAGGTCTTGGCGCGCGGACGAACGTCGATCGACACTTATCGCTGGAGCCCCGACGAGTTGTATGCTCTGGGAAAACGAAACTTCGAGAAGCGAGATTGGGAAACGGCGCGCAAACATCTCTTGGAGCTTACCGCCGGCTGGTCGCTCGATCCGGAGCCGTATCTCGATTCGTTGAAGATGCTGCTCGACGTCCATCTCGAGCTCGCTCGTCCGGCCGAGATCGTGAAGTACTTCGAGTTGGTTAAAGAGAAGTCGCCGAACATGGAGATTTCGTTCGACAAGATTCTCAAGGTCGGCGCGGCCTATCATACCCTCGGCGAATACGAACGGAGCTATCTGGTGTTCCGCGCCACGGTCGAAAGCAGCTTCGCTCGCGATGCGGCGGTCGCCGGCTTCTTAGACGCGCAGGGAGAATTCTTGCGCAGCGTCGACGTTATGCGCCGGCTACTCGGCGAGTACCCGCCGGAACCGTATGCGGCGGCGGCCGAGTATGCGCTGGCGCAGCAAGTGTACGGCTACGCTCCACGCGTTGCGGGCGATGCGAAACTGCGTGAACGGAAGCTCACGCGGCTGGCGCTGGTCGCTGCGGGCGAACGGATGCTCGACAACTTCCTGACGGCCCATCCCGACGATCCGGCGGCCGATCAAGCGGCTTTCGCCGATGCGAACGCGCTGTTGGAAATGGAACAATACGACCGCGCCGTGGCGAAGTGTCTCGCGTTCGTCGAGCGCTACCCGAAGAGCGAGTTCGTGGATAGCTACTGGTATGTCGTCGGCTATAGCCACTTCGCGGCCGGCCGGCCGGAAGCGGCGCTCGAGATCTGTCGCAAGGTCGCCGAGATGAAGCACGTCGACCCGAGCGGACGCGAAACGGAGAGCCGGAACAAGCAGCGGGCGATCTACATTCTCGGCCAAGTTTATCACAGCCTCGGCAAAGCGGCCGAAGCGATCCGGGAATACACGCGCGTCGCCGACCAGATTCCCGACGCGAAGCTCGCGATCGATTACTTCGCGCATCGCACCATCTCGCTGCCCGAGGTGACGACGATTCGTCCGCAAGATCCGGCGAAGGTGGTGCTTAAGTTCCGCAACGTGCCGAAGTGCGAGGTGAAAGCGTATCGGATCGACTTGATGAAGTTCAGCCTGCTGCGGCAAAACCTCAGCGCGATCACGCAGATCAATCTGTCGGGCATCCGTCCGTTGCACGAAGCGACGATCGAACTCGGCGACGGCAAAGACTACCGAGACCGCGAGCATGCCTTGCTCTTGCCGATCCAGGAAGAGGGGGCTTACCTCGTCGTATGCCGCGGCGACAACTTGCACGCCAGCGGCTTCGTGCTGATCAGCCCGCTTAAGGTCGAGGTGCAGGAAGAAGCGGGGAGCGGGGAAGTGCGCGCGACGGTGAAGAACGTGGCCGACGATAAGTTCGTGTCCGACATTCACGTCAAGATCATCGGCTCACGCGACGGCGAGTTCAAAGCCGGCGAGACCGATTTACGCGGCGTGTTCGCGGCGGAGCCGATCTCAGGACATTCGACCGTGATCGCGCAGGCGGGAACGAATCGCTACGCGTTCTATCGCGGCGAGGTCGATCTGTTGCCGCGTCCGGTGCCGAACGCCCCCCCTACGACTGCGCCGCAGCAGCAACAGCAGCGCCAGGCCGCTCCCGGCAAGAAAGCGGCTGGCAAGGAGTATCTGCTCGAAGAATTGCAACGAGGCAATAACATGAACCAGCAGATCCAAATCGACAACTTGCGCAACAACTACTACAACAACCGCGACAACGGGGTGCGCGCGAAGGCGGCGTTCTGATCCATATTAGACGAGGTCGACTCGATCGCCGAGCCGGATCGTCTTCTCGGTCTCGGAGAAGCCGAGCCGGGTGTTGACGCTCAGGCGGTAGTAGTGGTCGAACGGCTCGCGCGCCGCCCACCGAGGGAGGGTGTTGCGGCGCCGCTCCGCGAAGGTTTGCGCGAAGCCGCGAAAGACTTCGCCGGTTTGCGAATCGCGCGTCGGCACGACGCACCGCGCGCAAGGGTTGACCCCCGCGAGGACGACGTCGCCGATGCGAAACGGCACCACCTCACGCGTGTCGGGCGAAGCGTACGACGAGAAGAGTCGATCTTCCCAAAACGCGGGGCACTCTTCCTCAGGGTCGTAGGCATCGGCGGCGGCGTCGACTTCCAAGTTGGCTCGAAAGCGGCGGCGCATCTCCGCGACGTCGAGCGACGGGAACCAGCGCGCCGTTTCGAGGAGCGTCGGCACCGAGATCAACGTAGCGCCGGGCGAATCGCCGTCGTCGGGAAAGCCCGACTCGCGATTCTCGATGAAACGCACGGGCGTGCCGAAGTATTCGCCGCACCAGCGTTCGAGATCCGCGTTGCCGGCCGCGAGCGCGAAGGTCGCCGAGGGGCGATCGGCGGCGGAGAGCGTGACGGTCTCGGCGGCAAGATCGAACGTCGACCGTAGCCGATGCATCGCCGCGTAAGCTTTGCCGTTGACGAATTTGCCGTCGGGCTTTTGCAGCGCGAAGCGGCGGTCGTTGCGCAATCCGCCGGCAGGCGTGAAACCGGATTCGTCGACCTCGACGCCGTCGAACGACTTGATCGGATAGACGATGATCTTCGTCAGGCGCGGCATGCGATTATTCGATCGTGTGGAGAAACGGCGGCTTCCCGAAGTGAAAGAGCTTCGTGCTGACGATGTGCGGTCGCTTCGCGTAAGCGAGCACGCGGCTATCGTAGCCCGACGTGATCGAATCTTGCGAAACGAAAAAACAATCGGCCGGGACTTTCAGCATCCGCGGCGATTGCGGCACCTGCAGAGCGATCGGCAGATGCTCCGACGGCGCGACATGACGCTCGATTTGGCCGTTGATCACGTAGCGTTCCTTGGAAATCGAAATCATATCGCCGGGCACCGCGATGATCCGGCCGATCATCAACGTGCCGGGCTCCGTGATCTTGTTATCGGCATCGAGCTCGAACAAGACGACGTT
This sequence comes from Planctomycetia bacterium, assembly GCA_021413845.1. NCBI lineage: Bacteria > Pseudomonadati > Planctomycetota > Planctomycetia > Planctomycetia bacterium. The sequence continues at coordinate 18,000 of JAIOPP010000025.1, forward strand.
TCCGCGTTGCAAACGTGCGTCGTCGACGCTGCGGTGGAACAGCAAGCTTTCGTCTTCGGAGATCGTGGGAGACATGAGCGAGCCGCCGAACGCGACGAGCTTATACGAATTGAGCACGACGACGGCGAAGATCGCGACCGCGATCCAAATGGCGAGCGCACCGAGCCAAGGGTTGAACGAAGAAGGGGCCAAGCTCGCGGGAGGCCAAGCCGTGTAAGTGCTGAAAAGCTCCAAGCCCCAGAGAACGGTGCCGGCGATGATGAAAGCGATCGTCGCCAGCAGGAGCGTTTGCGAAGGGACTATCGCCGTGGCGATGGCGGCGACGAACGTGCCGATGCTCGAAAGGTAGCAGAGCGCGGCCATGGCGGGACGGCCGAGGTAGGCGAAGCCGGCGCCGGGACAAACCCAGGCCTTGCGACGCGCCGTCTTACGATAAGCGAAGACGTTGATTTCGGCGGCGGGTGTCGTGGTTGCCAAGAGGAAGTTCTTTCGCGGCGAGGGGCGCGTTGCGGGCGATATTGCTCTGCGGTGATCGGAACGGGGGCTGTATCGATCGGGCGGTTACCAATCCGTTAGCCGCTTACGCTTGGCAGCTTCGGCATCGAGCACTTCGTTGATCGGCTGGCTTGGCTTCGGAAGCGGGGGCCGACGCGGAGCGCCCGAGGCGTCGTCTGCGGGTTCTTCGTCGACCTCTTCGTCTTCGGCTTCCGCGGCGATCGCGGCAAGCCGCTCGTTGGCCGATTTGATTCCTTCGAACGTGCCGCCGACGACGACGGCCAGCGTGCCGAAGATCGACAGATAACAACCGAGGGCGACCCCTTGCGAGTAGCCCGCGCCGTTGACGTCGGGGGCATTGAAGTAGAAGGCCAGCACGGCGATCAGGTAGATGGCGCCGAGCGCCGTCCAAACCCAAGGAATCGTCCAAGCGAAGTCTTCGAGCTCGGGCTTGAACTTCGGCGCAGCGAACCACGCCGCTCCGGCGATGACGAACAGCACCCCGAACCAACCGGTGCCGGTCGACCAGCCGAAGAGGGACATGCTGCCGCTGCGGAGCGAGACGTTCTCCAGATTTCGCAGCCGCTGGTCGTAGTCTTGGCCGAAGGCGGCTAGGTAATAATCTCGGTTAAGGCTTTGATTGGCCTGCCAAGCGACGCTGTATTGAGCGATGCGGCTATCGTAGTCTTTCTTGTCCTCGGCGGTCATGTTGGCGGTGATCGCTTCTTGCGCGGCGGCATCGGCGACGCTCACCCCTTGTTGCTCATACACGCGCTCTTTCTTGAGCCCCCACCACGACATGACGAACGAGAGGACGATCAGACCTGCGCCGATGTAAACGAGTCGCCGGCTGTTGGTCCGCGCCTTCTCGATGCCGAGAGTGAGCTTGGCTTGAAGTTCTTGAGGAGTCGTCACGGATGAAAGGTTCCGGAAAGAGAAGCGAAGAATGGACAAGCCACGGAAGTGCGGTGGCGTGCGCGGCCGATTCTCCGAGTTTACCCCCTTCGACACTCGATTCAAGCCGCGAGCGAGCTGAAGACCGTAAGAATCGTAAGCTTCATCGGACCGAGTTGCGCGTCGGCCGCGCTTTCGTCTCGTCGGCGCATCGATTCCGTTCTAAAATCGACGCCATGACCACGCTCCCCCGTTCGTCGCCCGACGCTTCCGATGAATTGCCTTTAATCGCCATGACCGGGGCGATTGAGGAGTCGTCGATCGGCGCCGGACCGAGCGAAGAAGACGGACGTGAAGTGCGCAACGTCGTGGCGCTGGCGTCGTACGACGTCATCTTGCGGATCGGTTGGATCTTCAAGACCGAAAGCGTCATCATGCCCGCCTTTCTCGACTTGTTGGCGGGGCCGGGCTGGATTCGCGGCTGCCTGCTCGTCGTCAATCGGTTCGGGCAAAGCGTTCCTCCGGCATTCTTTGCGCGCCGGCTGCGCAAGATGCCGCAGAAGAAGTTGGCGCTGGCTGCGTGGACGTTTGCGATGGGCCTGCCGTTTCTGGCGCTGGCCGCGGTGTGGCATGTCGTCGGCAACGGCCCGCCGGCGTGGATGGCCGGCTTGTTCTTAGTGCTGTATGGAATCTTTTCTTGCTGCCACGGATTGAATCAGCTTTCTTATAGCACGTTGCAAGGGAAGCTCGTGCCTGTGCGATTGCGCGGGCGGCTGATGGCGCTTGCCACGTTCTCGGGCTCCGCCGCGGCGATCGTGTTTGCGTGGTGGCTGATGGGAGACTGGCTGCAACGCTCCGACGGCGGCTTCACCTATATTTTCGGCTTCACCGGATTGATGTTCGCCGGCGCGGCGGGCTTGGCCTTGTTCATTCGCGAACATGCCGACGATCACGAACGCCGAGGCGAAGTCGTCGACCATCCTCTGCGAGGTGCGTGGGATGTCTTGCGTGAGGATGCGAACTTCCGCAAGCTTGCGGTCGTCGTGATGTTTTCGGTCGTCGGCACGGTCTTGTTCCCGCACTATCAGGCCATGGCCCGCGAGGAACTGCGCCTGACGGGAGAGAACTTGATGATCTGGGTTATCGTGCAGAATGCCGCGGTCGGGATGTTCGGCTTGCTGTTGGGTTGGGTGATCGAGCGGCGCGGAGAACGGCTCGGCTTGCGCATCGCAGTGTTTTGCAACGCGCTCGCGCCGCTCGCGGCGCTGGGGATCGCCTCGTTGAACGTTGACGAAGGGCGGCGCTGGTTCTGGGTCGTGTTCATCCCGCTCGGCATGACTCCGATCTCGCTCAAGACTATGGTCGGCTACACGCTCGAGATTGCGCCGGAGCACGATCACCCGCGCTATCTCAGCACGTTGAGTTTGTGCCTTGCTGTGCCGTTTTGTTTTTCGCCCCTCGTGGGCTGGTGCGTCGATCTGTTCGGCTACGAGCGCGTGTTCGTCGGAGGAGCCGCGTGTATTGCACTGGCCGGAGTCTTAACGTTCGGGCTCATCGAGCCGCGCCACGCTCGCCGTGCCCCGTTGCCGGATTCGAGCACGATCGTTTGAACTCGCCGGCGCGCAGAAAAGCAAGATCAAGATTCAGCGAGTTTTTCTATGATTCGGCAGAAGAGTGCCGGCATCCTTCACGTCGCTTTACAGAACCACGACCATGCGAGATACTGGCTCGCACATGAGGGAATGTGGTTCGCAAGCGCCGCTGATGTTATGCCTCGGCGCGAATCTCAGTGAGCCGATGAAGAGTTTGTAGGAGCGCACACGGATGGCGGTGTTGTCGATAAGCGAGCTGACGACCTTTCGTTGGTCGTTCGAGGAAGACGTGGCGCAGGTGCGCGAGGCGGGATTTCGCGCAATCGGCGTTTGGCGACAAAAACTCGCCGAATACGGCGAAGCGAAAGGGATCGAGCTACTGCGCAAGTCGGGGCTCGCCGTTTCGAACCTGCAATGGTGCGGCGGCTTCACGGGCAGCGACGGCCGGTCGCATCGCGATGGCCTGGAAGATGCCCGCGAAGCGATCGAGCTCGCCGCGGCGTTGAACGCCGGCTGCCTGATCGTCTACAGCGGCGCACGAGGCGGTCATACCTTTAATCATGCCAAGCGGTTGCTGCGCGACGCGCTCAAGGAGCTCTTGCCGATCGCACGAAAGCACAAAGTAACGCTGGCATTGGAGCCGATGCATCCGGATGCGTCGGCGGAATGCACGTTTCTCAACGACCCGCTCGATGCCTTATCGTTGATCGAAACGTTTCACGATCCGCATTTGAAGCTCGCTTTCGATACTTACCACATCGGCTTGCTGCCGGACTGGCAAGCGAAGTTGAAGGCGGTAGCCGAGCATATCGCGGTCGTGCATCTCGGCGACGGCACGGCCCCGGTCGATCGAGAACAAGTGCGCACGCGGCTTGGCGAAGGGATCGTGCCGTTGCAGGAAATTCTCTCGGCATTGCAAACCGCCGGCTTCGACGGTTATTACGACGTCGAACTCGTGGGGATGAACTCGGAACCGGCGCGCTATCCGGAACTGCTCGCGCATTCGCGCGATGCGTTCACGCGCCTGACGACGCTCGTGCAACTACCTTAACGCGGTACGCTATTGCCTCGAGGCTTCGCTTGCTGCCGACTGCTTTAATGCAGCAACACTTGCCGCAAGCTGCCGAAGTCATCGGTCCAGAGAATCGGGTCGAGCTTCGAAGGGATCGGCCGGAAGTGGGCCGTCGCTTGCGGGTCGTTTAAGAACTGCGTGTTGCGCGTCAAGATGAGCCAATCGGAGCGTTGCATGGATTTGCTCCGATCTTCGGCGCTTCCTAACGAGCGAATCTGCAACTGCAACTCCGCGGCATGCGCTCGCACGACCGGCGCCAGATCGACGTTGTCGTTCGAGATGTTCATCACGATCATGCCTCCTTCGGCAAGATGCGCGTCGTAGGTGCGGAAGCACTCGCGAGTCAATAAGTGCATCGGCACGGCATCGCCGCTGAAGGCATCGATCACGAGAATATCGAACTTCTGCGAGCCCGAGATCAGTTCGCGCTCTAAGCAGACGCGCGCATCGCCGAGCACGATCTCGTTCGACGCGCGGCTGTCGCGCAGGAACGAGAAGTATTGCTGAGCCATGCGAATCACATCGGGATTGATCTCGTAGTAGCGGATCGAATCGCCGGCCTGTCCATAGGCGGAGATGACGCCCGCCCCGAGCCCGACGACGCCGATGCGCAGGTTGCGTCGGTCGGCTTCGGCTGATGCGCGGCGAGGATGCAAGCTCGCGGCGACGGCGAAGCCGCTGTCGGGCCCATAGTACGAGGTCGGCATGCGGCGCAAGGCTTCGTTCGTGAACTGCACGCCGTGGACGATCCGGCCGTGAACCATTGCGACTTGCGGGCCCACGGCATCGCTTTCGCGATTGACGATCTTCAGCACGCCGTAGAAGTTGCGAGCCGCGGTGATCTCGGTCGCATCGGCGGCGAACGCTTGTTTGCCGAGCGCAGCGCAAAGAGCCATGCAAGCGCAGCCCAGGCTGCACCAGACCCAAAACGGCTTCAATCGATACAGCGGAGAGCGTGCATCGCGCTCCAGGCATACGAGCAGCAGCACGCAAGCCGCGGCGAGCCCGAGTTGGTATTCGACGTAGCCGCTGAAGAGGCGCGGAGCGACGAGCGCGGTGAGCAACCCCCCGAGCGCACCGCCGACGGAGATGAGCAGATAAAACAACGTCAGATGCGAAGGATGCGGTTTCGCCCGGACGAGCTCGCCGTGGCAGGTCATGCAGACGGCGAACAGCGCGAGGCCGTAGACGACGAGTTGCGTGTCGTGTCGAAACATCGGGCTGTTGTCGACGACGTACCAAGCCGCACAGGTCGACAGAGCCAACAACGGCCCGAAGACATCGCGGCGATACCAGCGCGGCGCATCGAATGTGAGAATGAACGAGATCAAATAGATCGCCAGCGGCACGATCCAAAGAAACGGCGTGACCGCGACTTGCTGGCAGATTTGATTCGTCGTCGCGAGCAGCATGACGGAAGCGGTGCAAGCGAGCAGAATCCAGAGCAGCTTCGTGCCGCTGGAGACCGCCGCCGGCGCACCGGCTTGCGCACGCACGAGCGTAGTAGCGGCGCTGCTGGATAGCGGTGCTTCGGTTTTCGAGAAGCGGATCAGCTTCACGGCGTTCCAGCCGCAGACGAGCGTGAAGGCCGAGTAGAGCATCGACCACACCGCGGCTTGCGTGCCGAGCTTCAACGAGGGTTCGACCAGCAGCGGGTAGCTGAGCAGCGCCAACAGCGAGCCGAAGTTCGACAGTGCATACAGGCGGAACGGCGAGCGGTTCGGATATTCGCGTGCGAACCAGCTTTGCAACAGCGGGCCGGTCGTCGAGAGCAAAAAGTAAGGAATGCCGATCGTGTTGACGAGCAGCAGCAGAATACGCCACGACGGCGACTCTTCGCCGCTCGGCTTCCACGAGTCGTCCGGCACGATCGGCAGCATGACGAGCGACGCTAAGAGCAAGATGAGATGCACGATCCCTTGCGTGCGGGGCTTCATGCGCGTGGTGGCGAAATGCGCGTAGCCGTAGCCGGCGAGCAACAGCATTTGGAACATCAACATACAGGTCGTCCACACGCCGGGACTACCGCCGAACCAAGGCAAGATGTATTTGCCGATCAGCGGTTGCACTTGGAAGAGCAGGAACGCACTGAGGAAAATCGTGACGGCGAAACGGAACATGACGAGCCTTCATGTGGGCGCACGCGCTGGGCATAGATTGATGCTTTTACGCGCTGGAAAACGGAGCCGCGACGGCTGCCGTAGCTCGAAAAATATAGGTTTCGTTCCGGGAGCGGCCGCCAAAGTTTTTGCGAGCTAACTTGGAACGGGAATCGCCGGCGCCGCGATCGCTCGACGAAGCGTGGAAAACAACCGACGAGTGCCCGACGGTACGACCGCTACGACACGCATTTTCGGCCGCGCAATAATCGGCACCATGCGCAACCACGGTACGCTTTGCGTAGGGTTCCGAAATCCACATCCGTCCTAGCGATTCGTGACCTATGTTTTCAGTAGACGTACCGTGTATGCGCTAAAAACGAACTTTTCCAGACCGGAAAAATAGCCATGTATCCGACCTTGCCGCTCGAACCGGCCGCCGTCGTTCAAGTCGTGACGGCCTTGTTCACCCTGTTTACGACGCTGTTCACCTGCATGTTTTGCCTCCGCGGATAATCCTGAGCGGCGACTTGCCGCTCGTTAAAAAACTTCGAAATGGGACGCTCAATACGATGTTCGATTTTCATGAAATCTTCTCCGCCGTCGTACGACACTGGCCCATCTGGGTTGTGACGACGACGCTCGTCGTCGCGGCCGTCATCGACGGCATCCAGTTGAAGGTGCCGAATTGGATCACCTTCCCGATGATCATCGCCGGTTGGGTCTACAGCTTCGCCTACTTCGGCTGGGCCGGGTTCGGCTGGAGCATGCTCGGCACCGTGGTCGGGTTGGCTCTGTTGATGCCGGCGTATGCCATCGGTGGCATGGGTGCCGGCGATGTGAAGCTCTTGGCCGGCATCGGGGCCTGGATCTGGACGATGGACACGCTCTATGCGTTTTGCTGGACCGCGGTGTTCGGCGGCGTCATCGCCGTGCTCATGGTCTGGTATCGCAAAGCTTGGGAAAAGCACAGCACGCAGTTCTTCGCGATCATCAACGAAGTCGTAGCGATTAAGGATCCGGAACAACTCGCGACGATCGCCGCCGAACGGAAGCCGCGCATGCTGCTGCTGCCGTACGGAATTCCGATGGCGATCGGCACGATCTTCTACTTCGCAATGTCGGGAATGTTGATATGAGCCTAGTCACCCCCAATTCGACGAGTACGCTAGCGGCCCTCGCCGGCGCTAGAGGCACCTGGCAACTCGAAAAGTTTTCCCAAACCTCCGCTGGGAAGTTGGAGAAACTTTACCGGTTGTGCCGAAAACAGAGACGGGGTGCTGCCGTCGTCGAGTTCGCAGTGGTGGCGCCGATTTTCATCATGCTGGTGTTCGGCATGATCGAATATGGCCGGATGGTAATGGTTCAGCAGCTGATCGTGAATGCGGCAAGAGAAGGGGCGAGGGTCGGAGTTCTCGACGGCGCCACGACTTCCAACGTCACGTCGACCGTGAATTCCTACCTGACGAATGCTTCGATTTCAGGCGCGACTGTGACGGTTAGTCCTAGTCCGCCTAGTTCTGCCGGATATGGCGCACCCGTGACTGTTACCGTCTCAATTCCTTTCAATCAAGTCAGTTGGTATCCGTCGCCAATGTACTTAGGCGGGAAGACATTAACGACAACAACCGTTATGCGTCGGGAGACAGTTCAATAGCGTTGTGCCGGACGATGCGTTGATAGCACGAACGACAGTCGCGACGAACGTAACGGAGAGTTAAGCCATGCGTCCAAAATCCTTAATGCTGTTAGCCATGGCGCTCGGTTGCGGCCTGATTGCCGCGATCGGCATCAACCAAATCATGGCGCGCCCCTCGAACGAAGTCGAAACGACTTCGATCGTCGTGGCGAAGCGCGAAATCCTGAAGGGCGACCTGATCAAGCCGGACGACATTCGGCTGCAGGAATGGCGCAAAGACGCAATGCCCGAAGGGGCGATCGAGAAGATCGAAGACCTGCAAGACAAACGCGTCCGCTCGTCGATCATTCCGGGCGAGCCCTTGCTCATGGGCAAGCTGCTCGACGACAAAGGGGGGAACATCGAAATTCCCGCCGGCATGAAAGCCGTCACGGTCAAGGTCGACAACGTCAGCGGATTAGGCGGACTCGTTAAGCCGGGCGACAACGTCGATGTGCTGGTGCATGTCGTCGCCGATCAGCAACGCGGCATCATGGCGACCACGACCAAACGCTTCTTGGAAAACGTCAAGGTCTTAGCCGTCGACGACGTTACCGAACGCCCGACTGCCGGCGAACCGTCGATCGCCGCGAAAACGGTTTCGTTGCTCGTCAGCCCGAAGGATGCGATGCGTACGACGCTGGCCTCGGAAATCGGGACCATCCGGTTGTTGATGCGGAGCGCGAAAGATCAAGGAGATTCGGGCGAACAAGGAGTCGGCGACGGTGGCGTAGGCATCGCCGATGTACTGGGTGGTCAGTCGGGCTCCGGCACGGCTGCCGCTGCCGGTGCGGGCGGCTCGGCCCTACCGCCGGGAATCACTCCGCTGCCGCCGGTAGCGGAAGGGGACGGAGTCGGCGAGGCGCTGAACAAGGGTTTCACCTCGCTCGGCGACTTGCTCAAGGAAATGCAAAACGCGCGCGTCAACGGCCCGCCGCCGGAAAAGAAGACTTGGAAAGTGTTGTTGATCGAAGGACCGGAAGCGAAGGAAGTGGAATTCAGCGCAGGCTCGCGGATCGCGCGCACGGTCGGTGGTTTGGAAAGTGCGCCACCGGCCGCAGCCCCGGCGGCTCCGATTCCGGCCGCACCGCCGGTGAGCCTCGGCTTGCCGCCGGAAGACCCGATCGACCGCCAGCCGGATGTCGTGAACTGAGTAGGAATGCCGTAAGAGTTACGAAGCAGGACGGAAGAGCAGAACGGAAGAGACGGAGCTTAACACCAAGGATCTCAGTCGAGACGTAAGTTCGCCGATCGACGAACGAACGAACCGACTGAACTGCCCGCCGACTAGGGCCCATAAGGAAGATCAAGGATGATCTCTCTCGACACTCGCTATGCGACGACTTTGCCGGCGCTTCTGCGCCGCGCCGCGCTCGGCCTCTCGGCTTGGGCCCTCGCTCTGGGCGTAACACACGCACAGCAACCGGCGGCTCCTCCGGCCGAAGCCCCGCGCTCGTCGATCACGATCGCGACCCCTTCGAAGCCGTTTTCGCAATTGGATCTTCCGCCGGTCACGCACCAGGTTTCGGAAGCGGTCGATCGCATCCAGATGATCGTGAACACGAGCCGCATCCTCTCGCAAGAGTCGAAGATCCCGCAGGCGCAGGTCAACAATCCGGAGATCGTCGGACTCACGGCCTTGTCGCCGAACCAAGTGCAGATCTACGGTCGCCGGCCGGGCGTGACGCAAGTCAACATTTGGGATGAAAAAGGAAGCATTCGCACGATCGACGTCATGGTCCACGGCGATGCACAAGAGCTCGCCCGGCTGTTGCACGACACATTCCCCAAGGCCGCGCTACGCATCCGGCCGATCTCGACCGGCGTGATCATCTCGGGCTACGTCGACGATCCGAACCAACAGAGCCGCATCGTCGAAATCTCGCAGAACTATTATCCGAACGTCATCAACTACATCACCGTCGGCGGCGTGCAGCAAGTGTTGCTGCAAGTCCGGATCATGGAAGTGTCGCGAACGAAGCTGCGCAACCTCGGCGTCGACTTAGCCGCGGTGATGCAAAGCGGCAGCGCGTTCGGTTCCGGGGCGGCGGGCATTCTCACGACGACGGCGCTGTCGGCGTCGAACACCATCGCGACTTCCGGGCGGCAGACGATTCCGATCCGCATCTCGAGCGGCGGCGACAACTTCTATGCGTTCGTCGAAGCGCTCAAGCAAAACAACCTCGCTAAGGTGCTCGCCGATCCGAACTTGGTGACCGAAAGCGGCCGGCCGGCGTTTATGAACGCGGGTGGTGAGTTTCCGATCTTGGTGCCGCAAAGTCTCGGTACGATCTCGGTCGAGTATCGTCGTTTCGGTACGCAGATCGACTTCGTGCCGATCGTGATGGGGAGCAACATCATCAACCTGCAAGTTCGCCCGCGCATCAGCGAAATCGACGATACGCGCAGCGTGACGATCAACGGTCAGCAAGTTCCCGGCCTCACGGTGCGCGAGGCCGACACGGCCGTCACGCTTCGCGCCGGGCAGACCCTTGCGATCGCCGGTTTGGTGCAGACGCGCACCAACTCGTCGACGCGCGGTATTCCCGTCTTGATGGATACGCCGGTCATCGGTTCGTTCTTCCGCCGTACCAGCGATCAGATCAATGAAGTCGAGTTGTTGATCATGGTCACGCCGCAGATCGTCGAGGGGATCGATCCGCAGCAGATCTGCGACATCGGCGGCGGGCCGGGAAGCCAAACGACGAACCCTGACGATCGTCAGCTCTTCAATCGCGGCAACATCGAAGTCTTGCCCGATCCTTGCTTCCGTCCGCCGCACTTCCAACGTGAGTTCGCGATCTCGCCGAACGGTGTGAGCGACGTGACCATTCCGCCGCCGGGCCCACCGACGGGTGGCGAGCCGCTCCAAGCGCCGATCCAAGACCTAACGCCGCCGAAGCCGATCTCGACTGAAGACGGCACAAGGCCGAACGGTGCGTTGATCCGTCCGCTCCCGCAAAATCCTCCCAACCCGGCTTTCGACGATCAAAACGCGGCGGCGCAGAACCGCACGCAAGGGTTCTTCGTCTCCGCGCCTCGCAACAACGTCGATCCGATGGGCACGGTCGTGGTGCGGGGAAATTCGGCGGCGCCGCAAAACACCCCGAACCCACAAGGGAATTCCCCGACACCGCAGACGTTGCCCCCCGTACAACCGGAAAATCCGTCAGAGATGGGACTAATCGGCCCAATTGGGTATGACGTGGCGAAATAAATACCGCAGTTTGCAATCCGGCCGTAAGTGCGTCCTATAGTTTCTCACTGCTGGTTACCCGGATTCTTTTTGCGAACCATTCACCGCCATGAGCAACGTCTTACGACTGGCGATTGTCGATCCCGTCGACACGACGCGTAACGCGCTCAAGACCATGCTCTTGGGCATGGATACCGTGTGGCTCGAGGCGGAATGCTCGCGCTACGAATTCTTCGCCGACGTCATTTCGCAGACGCATCCCGACATCGGGATCGTCGTGCTCGACAACAATACGAACAAAGGCCTCGACCTCGTCGAGAAGCTCGGCCAGGCCTCGCCCGATTGTGCGATCTTGGTCATCAGCGCTTCCACCGAAGGCTCGGTGATCTTGCAGGCGATGCGTGCCGGAGCGAAAGAATTTCTCACGCAGCCCGTGAAGCTGCAAGACATTCTCGACGCGCTCGGCCGAATCAGCGAGAAGAAGTTCGGCAAGGGTGAGAACAAGGCCCGCGGCAGCACCGTGATCGCCGTGGCCGGAGCGACCGGCGGCGTCGGCACGACGAGCATCGCGGTGAACCTCGGTTGTGCGCTGGCGAAAGATCCTAAGAAAACCGCGGCACTTATCGATCTCGATCTTTGCCTCGGCGACGCGGACGTGTTTCTCGACGCGATTCCCGATTTCACGTTGGTCGACGTCGCGCAGAACGTTTCGCGGCTCGACTTCTCGTTGCTCAAGCGCTCGTTGACGAAGCACTCGTCGGGCCTTTATCTGTTGCCCCGGCCGGTGCAGATGGAAGACATGGCGCTGATCACGCCTGACGACCTTCAGCGCGTGATCGGCCTGATGAAGGCGACCTTCTCGCACTTAGTGCTCGACCTCTCGAAGGGCTACACCGCCAACGATATGGTCGCCTTGCACATGGCGAACCATATTCTGCTGGTGACGCAGCTCGATCTCCCTTGCTTGCGCAACGTCGTCCGGTTGTTGACGTCGCTCAAGGAAAACAAAGAGCTGTCGGACAAGGTCAAGATCGTCGTCAATCGGGCCGGGTTGGATACGGGAGCGATCACGCTCAAGAAAGCTCAGGAAACGATCGGTCGCGAAATCTTCTGGCAAGTGCCGAACGATTATCGCACGATGATCGAAGTGCGCAACAACGGCGTGCCGCTCGTGGAGCAAGCCCCGAAAGCGAACGTGACGATGTCGATCGTCAGCCTGGCCGAAGCACTTTCCGGCGAGAAAAAAGAAGAAACGGTCGCCGAAGTGGTGGCCGATCCGAAGGCCGCGAAGAGCGGGATCTTCGGCATGTTCAAAGCGAAGGCTAAGTAAGCCTTTCGCCACAGCCGCGCTTCGACGCAGCGGATCTTACGCACGAACGGCCCAACCGCCGGAAACTTCCGTGCGGTTTCCCCTCTCTCAGGCCGCATCGCGAAACTCTCGACGATGCCGCAAAACCGTGAGCTATGGTTTGACGGAAGCAATATCTTGCGCTTTCGTTCTCTTCTCGTAACTTCGTACCGTGAGCGGGTTCGCTATGGCTAAAACAATGTCTCCTAACTTGAAGCCCGGAGATAAAACCTCGGACAACGAGTTTGAGAATCTCAAGCGCCGCATTCACAGCAAGCTCGTCGATAAGCTCGATCTGACGAAAGTCAGCGAGATGGACAACGACGTGCTCCGCCGTGAAATTCGCATGGTGATCGAGCACCTAAGCGATGCCGAAAACACGCTCCTCAATCGGGCCGAACGAGAACGGCTCGTTGAAGAAGTGCTTGACGAAACCTTCGGCTTCGGGCCTCTGGAGTTGCTGCTGAAAGATCCGCTGATCAGCGATATTCTCATCAACGGTCCGAAGAATATTTATGTCGAAAAGCGCGGCAAGATGGAGAAGTCGCCCGTCACGTTTCGCGACGGCGCGCACTTGCTGCAGATCATCGACCGCATCGTGTCGAAGGTCGGCCGTCGCGTCGACGACGTGAGCCCGATGGTCGATGCTCGCTTGCCCGATGGTTCGCGTGTGAACGCGATCATCCCACCGCTGGCGTTAGACGGTGCCGCGGTTTCGATTCGCCGCTTCGGTTCCAATCCGCTCAAGCTCGAAGACTTGCTCAACTACAAAGCCTTCACGCCCGAGATGGTGATGTTGCTCGAAGGAGCGATCAAGGCCCGGCTGAATTGCGTGATCTCCGGCGGTACCGGTTCCGGTAAGACGACGTTGCTCAACACTCTGTCGAGCTTCATCCCGGGCCACGAACGCGTCATCACGATCGAAGACGCGGCCGAACTTCAGCTTCAACAAGAGCACGTCGTGCGCCTGGAAACACGTCCGGCCAACATCGAAGGCAAGGGAGCAGTGTCGGCGACCGATCTCGTGAAAAACGCCCTGCGTATGCGGCCCGAACGGATCATCATCGGCGAATGCCGCGGACCGGAAACGCTGGACATGCTGCAAGCCATGAATACGGGCCACGAAGGTTCGATGACGACGCTGCACGCCAATACGCCGCGCGATGCCGTCGCACGTATCGAGACGATGATCACGATGTCGGGCTTCGCGCTGCCGTTGAAGGCGATGCGTCAGCAGCTTGCCAGCGCCGTCGACTTGATTATTCAAGCCAACCGTCTGCAGGGGGGCGTCCGTCGGATCACGGCGATTACCGAAGTCGTCGGAATGGAACAAGACACCGTCGTGTTGCAAGACATTTATAAGTTCGAGCCGCAAGGGATCGATGCCAACGGCAAGGCTTACGGAAACTTCGTCGCCTCGGGAATCCGGCCGACGTTTATGGACAAGCTCGAGCAAGCAGGCGTCCGCTTGCCGGCGAGTGCGTTCCGCCAGCGCGTGATGATGCAAGCTTAGAGTCGCAACGCTTGATTCGATCGTTTGAGAGTTTCAACGAGGTATTATGAGTCCGCTCATTATTTCCATCGCCGTGTTCGCCGCCGTAGCCGGCATCATCGGTGCCGTCGCGCTTATGTTCCGCGGCAACGGCGAGACGAAAGTCGAAGATCGCCTGAGCATGTTGACGAGCGTCGGCCAAGCGAAGAAAGACGCGCCGGGCGCGTCCGTCATTGCGCAACCGCTCGACGCCGTGCCGTCGATCGTCGAGTTGGCGATGGCCCGCTTCGAGCGTTTTCAGCTCCTCTTCCAGCAGGCCGATACGAACCTCACGCCCTCCCGTTTCTTCTTGATCTCGGGCATCCTCGGCCTCGGCGGCGTGTTGGCGACTTTAGTTGCCGGCATCAGTTTCGCGATCGCTCCGTTCGCATTCGCGGGCTGTGCGACGTTTCCGCTGATGTGGCTCATGCTGCGCCGCAAGCGCCGCCTGAAAGCATTCGGCGCGCAACTACCCGACGCGTTGGAGTTGCTCGCTCGGGCCTTGCGCTCGGGGCATAGCTTGGGAGCGGGCTTCGATCTCGTTCATCAAGAAATGCTGCCGCCGATCAGCGTCGAGTTCGGCCGCGTGTTCGAAGAAAACAACCTCGGTATCCCCATTACCGAAGCCATGAACAACCTCACCGACCGGATCCCGAACCTCGACTTGAAGTTCTTCGCCACGGCGATCGTGCTGCAACGACAGACCGGTGGTGACTTGGCCGAAATTCTCGACAAGATCGGGGCGCTCGTTCGCGACCGCTTCCGCATCTGGGGACAAATTCAAGCCCTCACCTGCGAAGGTCGGCTGTCGGGCGTCGTGTTGCTCGGCCTGCCGATCGTCTTGTTTATAACCGTTTATAGATTGAATCCCGAATACGTGATGGTGCTGTTCCGCGATCCGATGGGCAAGCAGATGCTGGCCGGTGCCGTGGTGATGCAGCTCATGGGTGCGTGGATGATTCGCAAGATCGTGAATATCAAGGTATAGCGCTATGTCGACCGACCTTCTTTTGTTCGCCTTCATCGGTGCCGATCAACTCGTTCCGGTCGCCATCTTCGGCGCATTCGCGATCGGAGCTTGGGCGCTGCTCAACACCGTCGCGGTCGAGAAGCCCCGCGCGCTCGAGCGGCTCGAAGAGTTTAAGAACCCGGGCAAACGCAAACGCCGTTCGGAAGACGAATCGGCGATGAAGAAGCAAGACTCGACGATGACGCGCATGCTCGCGATGGCTTCGCCCGCGCTGGCCGCTCCGCTGCAGCCGACGAACGTCAAAGACGCCGGCAAGCTCAAGCAGAAGCTCGACGAAGCCGGCTTTCGCAACGAAAACGCGCCGGCGATGTTTCTCAGCGTGAAGGTCGCGATGCTCGCCATCGGGCTCTTCTTCAGCGGAGCCGGCGTCGCGCTATTTACCGAGATGAACCAGAAGAACATCATGATCGCCGTCTCGATCACGGGCCTGATGTTCTATATTCCGGAAATCGTGCTGCATTTCATCGGCAAGAGCCGCAAAGAGCAGATCTTCCTCGGCTTGCCCGACGCGCTCGATCTGATGGTCGTCTGCGTCGAGGCGGGGCTCGGGCTCGATCAGGCGTTGCGCAAAGTCGCCGAAGAAATGAAGCGCTCTTATAAGATCATCTCCGACGAATTCGGCTTGGCGAACTTCCAGATGCAAGTCGGCAAGCTGCGCGCCGACGTGCTCCACGATCTCGGCAGCCGTACCGGAGTCGACGACTTGCGGCAACTCGCCGCCATCTTGATCCAGGCGGATAAGTTCGGCTCGAGCGTAGCACAAGCTCTGCGCGTGCAAAGCGAATCGATGCGCACGCGCCGCCGTCAGCTGGCGGAAGAAAAAGCCGCGAAGACGGCCGTTAAGCTCATCTTCCCGCTCGTGATCTTCATCTTCCCGGGCATCTTTGTGATTTTGGTCGGCCCGGCGGCGATCACGATGATCCGGCAGATGTTCCCGGCGATGCAAGGGTAAGAGCCGCGTCGGGTCCGGTTATAGCGACCGCGTAGGAGCGACCATGCGGCCCTCGGCCGGCTCGTTTATCGCGCCGGCAACGACGATAGCTTGAGAATAGTCTCTCGTCGGCGAGCGCATGATGCGCGGGATGTGGAGACTCGTGCTTCGGCTACCGGAGCGTGCGTTTCACACGGAGGTGCTCGAATGTCTCGTTCGCGCCATGCTTGCTTGCTAGCGATTGCGGCTCTGCTGCCCGCCTCGGCGTTTGCCGAGAATTGGTTCTCCAATACCTACCGCGGCTTCTGCAACGAGTTCCGCAGCAACAACCAATGGCCCGAGCAGTTTCTCGACCACGACCGCGCGGCAGCTCGCGCGCCGTTCACCGCGATGGTTGCTGCCGGCTGGCGCTCGCAGAACACGCTGAGTGCGTATCACTTCGACGATATCGCCGGCGACCTGAATGAAACCGGTCGGCTCAAGATGAAGTCGATCTTGTTTGAAACCCCCGTCGATTGGCGCTCGATTTACGTGCTGCGAGCCGACGATCCGGCAGTAACAACGGTTCGAGTCAAAGCGGTGCAAGCATACGGTCTCGGCCTGCTGCAAGGGGAAGCCTTGCCGCCGCTCATGGTCACGACGGTCGAGCCGCGCGGCGCACGGGGCGATGTTACCAACGGCGTTCACCAACGCGTAATGGAAAACGCTCCCGTGCCGGTCCTTCCGCCGGCACAGCGCGACACCGGCTCGTCGTCCGGCAGCTAACGGCCGGCTGCAGCGTTGCCGGCATGTACGAGCCCTCCCCTCGTAATCGATTTGTTTGGCAAACTTGGTCTTCTTCGCTAACGTCGACCCGCGGCGACGGACGAAGAAAAAGATGACGCGCGAGATCCAAGGATGGGATCGCGCCTCATCGTTGCCCGAGTTCGCGTCGCAGGGAGGGTTTTATCGTGGTAATGCACCGTCAAGCGGGTCGCTGGTTGCTCGTGGTCGCGTTGACGACGGCGCCGAACGTCGGCTGCAAGAGCGGCTTTTCGTTTCCGGTTTGGAATCCGTTTTCGAAGCCGACACCGAGCGGTCCGATTCTGCAACGTGAGTCGGATGGCGGCTACATTCAGCCACCTTCCCCCTCGGTAGCCCCGCCGGAACCGCGCGCCGAAGAGTTCGGCTGGACGGCACCGTTCCGAAAATTCGGCGAAACGATCTCGTCGCCGTTCAAGAAGTCGGCGACGAACAAGCCCGCGAAGCCCGTGGTCGCCGAAGACGATCCCGTCTCCTTGGTCTCGAAGCAAGCCCCGGCCGGCGCTACGCTCTACATCTCGCTCGCCAAGCTGCAACACAAGGCCGGCAATACCGAATCGGCGATCGAGCAGTATCAAAAGGCGCTCGAAGTCGAGCCGAAGAATCTTCAAGCCCTCTTAGGGCTCGCGCATCTCTACGACAACGTCGGCGACTACCCGAACGCGATCAAGAGCTACAAAGCGGCCGTCAAGGCGCATGAAGATAGCGCGGCCGCGTTCAACGACCTCGGCCTCTGCTATGCCCGCAGCAAGAACTTGCCGGAGTCGATCACGGCTCTGAAGCGCGCGGTAGAGCTAGACGAAACCAAAGCGCTGTACCGCAACAACTTGGCGAAGGTCTACGTCGAATCCGACCGAGCGCCGGAAGCTTATAAGATCCTCGTCGGGGCGCATGGCGAAGCGGTGGCGCATTACAACGTCGGCTATATGCTGAACGATCGGGGCCAAAAGACGCAGGCTCTCGAGCATTTCAAAACCGCCGCGAAGCTCGATCCGAAATTGAAACCCGCGCAGCAGTGGGTCGAGCTCCTCAGCAAAGGCGAAAGCCAATCGCGCACCGTGGTAGTTCCCCCTCCCGCCGCACCCGTGGTCGTGCCGAGTCTAGTGCCGAGCCTAGCGCCGAACATTGCCCCCGTTGTCGGATCGACGGCGGCGGCACCGAGCGTTGAACCTGCGGCAGGCCCGGTGGTGGCACCGGTCGCAGGCCCTCGCTATACGCAAGTTTCGTTGCCGACCGATGAGTCGCCGGTTGCTCCTCCGGCCGCGAACGTGCCGCCGGCGCTTCCGCTCATCGTCTTGCCTCCGGAAGCCTCGGCCGAAGTCACCCCGTCGGGTGCCGCTTCCGTGATCGCTGCGGCTCGCGCGGTCGGCTCGCCTTCGCCCGGCGCAGCTCCGGAAATCGCTCCGCGAGCCGCTGCCGCTTCAGCGGGGCCGATCGGTCCTTTCATTTCTACACCACCGGTCGCAACGTCGCCGAAAGCGGAAACCGACCCGTCTTTGAATACGCCGATTCCTTCGCCGATCATCGTGCCGGGACGAGCCGAGCCACGCTTGTCGGTCGATTCGCGACCACGCTATTCGACGGAAATGCCGTCGGCCAACGGAGCCGGCGCCGGTCCGATAAAGTTGCCGCCCGCCGCGCAAGACGCACCGAGCCCGACAACGACTCCGCTCCCCGCGCCGGCCGCCGATGAAGAAGGCCCGCGCTTAGGAAAGAAGCAGCGTCCAACCGACACGAATGTCGTCGGCGATCGTTATGCGACGGGCAGCCGATACTCGACGGGCAACCCGGTCGTTGCCGCTCGGCCGCCCGTTCCGGCCGCGCCCATGACGGCTCCGATTCCGCCATCGCAGGGAGCCGTTCCTCCGCTACCCGAGCAGTTCTCGAAGGCGACGAATCAGGGGCCGGTCGCTAAGAGCGGAGCGGCTCCTAGTGCGGAGCCGACTGCACGTCCTGCCACCGCGGCTCGTTATCCGGCGAGCCGCTACTAAGCTTTCGCTTCGCCGCTAAGTGGCGATCGCACATCGAGCGTCAGCTCGCGCGCGTCAGGACTTCCCCTTTGCCGACGGTCAACGCATCGCCGGAGTGCATGCGTAGCTCCGTGGTTGCCAGTCGTTCGTCGACGCTGAAGCCACGGGCGCGTAGCTCTGCGAAGTAAAGCCGTAAGAAAGTCGGGTTGCATCGGCCCGCGGCGCGAAACGTCGGGAGCAATTGCGGCGGCCGGCCGAATATGGCGAGTGTGCCACGACGCATTCCCGCGGCGGCGCGCATGCCGGTCGTTCCGAAGACGAGCATCGTGCCGGCGATCATGTTCCAGGCGGGGAAGTCGCCGGTGTCGCCTCCGACCGCGATCAAGCCCCGCCGCATCAGATAGCCGGCTTCGCTTCCGGAGTTCTTTTCGATCAAGAGCGTGCCGCCGGTCATTCCTCGCGCGCTTCCTCGATACGCGGCGCCGGCCTGATCGCCGGCGGAGCCGCGAACATGGATCAGACCCGACTTCATTTCCGCGCCGAGCCAGTCTGCCACGTTGCCCGCAACATGGATCGCGCCGCCGTGAAGCTCGCTGCCGACATGCCTGCCGGCGTTGCCCTCGATACGCAGCGTTCCGCTTTGCATCTTCGCACCGATCCAATGCACCCCGGCCAACTCGCCGTGCAACGCAACTTGCTCGTCGCTCGCGTCTCCGGCGACGCGAAACAGTTCGCCGAGCGCCACGCTTTGGTTGCCGTGGAAGATCGGGAGCCGCTCGATCGAAGAAGGCGAGAGTGCCTGCAACTTATCCGGCACGATCCCTTCGAGTTCGACCGGCACCGATGTCGTGCCGCGGTAGGTGAGCGTGAGCATGGGCCGAACAAAGAGAAGAAGCGATAAGATAGCGAAGTGATCGTCTCGCGCGACGTCGCACGAATCGAAGTTCGTTCGATTATAGTCCGCGGTCGGCGCATGTCCTAGTCGGGAGCGACGATCGGTCCCCTTGGCCCGTGCGAAACCGTCGGCGATCGATTATCATCGAATCAGTCAGCGTCGTTCGTCATAATCCCTCGTGTGCATCTCTCCGTTATGCATTCTCTCGTTGCCGAGCCGAATCCGCCGGAGCCCGCAACGATCGCCGAACCTTCGCGCTGGTTCGCTCGGGCCGTGGCGACGATGACGTTTCTCGGCGCGTTCTTGCTCTTTCAAGTGCAGCCGCTGATCGGCAACGTGATCCTGCCGTGGTTCGGCGGCACTCCGACGGTCTGGACGACGTCGATGTTGTTCTTTCAAGCGATGCTCGTCGTCGGCTACGGCTTCGTATATCTCACGACGCGTTTCTTGCCGCCGAGTTGGCGGAGTGTATTGTTTATCGCTTGTGCGGCGCTCTCGCTGGCTGCGTTGCCGATCTTGCCCGATGCCCGTTGGAAACCGACTCCCGACACGGACCCGACCGCCGGCGTGTTGCTCTTGCTGTTCGCTTGCGTCGGGGGGCCATACTTCTTGCTCTCGACGACAGGGCCGGCGACCCAAGAGTGGTTTTCGCGAGCCTTCGCCGGCCGGTCGCCGTATCGGTTGTATGCGCTCTCGAATCTCGGCTCGCTGCTAGGTCTGCTCACCTATCCGCTGCTAGTCCAGCCGACGCTCGATCTCCCCGTGCAATCGCGATTGTGGAGCATCGGCTTCGGCGTGTTTGCGTTGCTGGCCGGGTTCTGCGCTTGGCGCGTACGAGGCTTTGCCGACGTTCCCCTGATCGCCACGCCGCAGATCGACGAACCCGTGAAGCGACTGGCCGGCAATAAGAAGTCGCGCGTCGAGGCGGTCGCAGAACCGGCGGCCGCCAAGTCGCCTCTGCGCGAATCGCTCCAATGGCTCGCGCTGTCGATGGGAGGCTCGGTTCTGCTGCTCGGAACGACGAATCATCTCTGCCAAGATGTTTCTTCGTTTCCGATGCTCTGGATCGCACCGCTCGTCGTTTACCTCACGACCTTCATCATTTGTTTCGATCGGCCTCGCTGGTACGTCCGTTCGTGGCTCGCCGTTCTCACGATGATCTTGGTGCCGCTTGCTTGCTTGCCGATTCTCGAAGACGCACGTTACGATTTCATGCGCCCTCGGTTCTTGCCGGTCGCAGTCTTGAACCTGGCGATGTTGTTCGTGGGCTGTATGCTTTGCCACGGCGAGCTTGCTGCCCGTAAGCCGCGCCCGCAACGACTGACGTTTTACTATCTTGTGATCGCCGTCGGCGGCGCGCTCGGCGGGCTGTTCGTAAGCATTATCGCGCCGCTGATCTACACGCTCTATTGGGAATGGATTCTCGCCTCCCCCGGGCTGTTTCTATTCGCCGCGATCTTGCTGGCCGACAATTGGACGAAGGCCGGGTATCTCCATCGGCTCTGGGCGAAAGGGTTGTTCGTCGCCGCGATCGTCGCCGGGTTGCTGCTCGTTGCGCGCAACCATATAGAACGCAGCGAAACGTATGTGCTCGCTTCGGCTCGCAACTTCTACGGCGTCGTGCAAGTCAGCGGCGTCTACGATGAGAAGAACAGCGACGAGTTGAAATGGGCCGTGATGCGGAGCGGGTCGACGCGCCACGGGAGTCAGCTCTTCAAAAGCCCCGCCATCGGCGACAAGGTTCGTCGCATGGCGACCACGTACTACGGCTCGGATAGCGGCATCGGCCGCGCGTTGTTTCGGGCCCGTGAGTTGCCGAAGCCGCACCGGATCGGAGTCGTCGGCTTAGGGGCGGGCACGCTCGCCACCTACAGCCGGAGCAACGACATCTTCCACTTCTACGAGATCAATCCGATCGTAGTCGATTTCGCGAAAGAGTATTTCACCTATCTCAAAGATTGCGAAGGGAAATCCGACGTCTTGCTCGGCGACGCGCGGCTGACCCTCGAAAACGAGCCGCCGCAAGACTACGACTTCTTGATCCTCGATGCGTTTTCGAGCGATGCCATTCCCGTGCATCTGCTCACGACGCAAGCCTTCGAGATTTATCTGCGGCATTTGAACGAAGACGGCATCCTCGCGATTCATATTTCCAACAAGTATTTGAATCTCGCGCCGGTCGTCGCGGCGGCGGCGAAGCGCTTCGGCTTAGAAGGGACGTTGATCTACAGCCGCGACGATCCCGACACGCTTCAACAAGCGTCTCGGTGGGTCTTGATGACGCGCCGCACGACGAGCCCGCTGTGGCAACGCTGGTCGCGCGAGGGCGCGAACTCGCTCGACGCTTTCGACACGATCGAGCCTTGGACCGACGAGCGCAGCAATCTGTTGGAAATTCTCAAGTAGGACCGACAGGGCGAGCCACGCATGCCGACGCAATGGGGAGCGATTATCGTCTGCGGCGGAAAGAGTAGCCGGATGGGAACCGCGAAGGCGTGGCTGCCGTTCGGCTCCGAGTTGATTTTGCCGCGCATCGTGCGGATCGTCGGCGAAGCGATCGCGGGGCCGATCGTCGTCGTCGCGGCCCGCGGCCAGGCGTTGCCGCCGCTAGTCGGCGAAATTGCCGTCGTCGTCGACGAGCAAGAAGATTGTGGCCCGCTCGAAGGATTGCGCGTCGGCCTCGCGGCACTGCGGGGTCGTGCGGGAGTTGCCGGCGCGTCCGCTTGTGCGTACGCCGTCAGTTGCGATGTCCCCCTCTTAAAGCCGGAGCTGATTCGTCGCATCTGCGCGGCTCTCGACGAGGAACCTTCGTTGGCTGCCGCGGTTCCTCGTTGCGGCGGCTTTTTGCACCCGCTCGCTGCGGCTTATCGGATCGAGGCCGTACTGCCGCACGTCGAGCGACTCGTCGCCGCGAGAAAGTTGCGGGCCGCGGGCTTGTTCGAGGAAATCCGTACGCGCATCGTCGACGAAGCGGAGCTCCGCGTGCTCGATCCCTCGCTCGCCGGCCTGCGCACGATGAACACGCCCGAGGAATACGAAGCCGCGCTCCGAATCGCCGGCTTGGCGTCGGGCTAGTTCCGCGTCTGGAGATCGGCGCCTCTTGACCGCGGTTTGCTGCGCCGCGTATTCTGCTCGACGTGAACTACGAACCGCTATTCCACGTCGTCCTCTTTCAGCCCGAGATCCCGCACAATACGGGAAGCGTCGGGCGCACGTGCGTGGCCGTCGGCGCGAAGCTCTGGCTCGTTCGTCCGCTCGGCTTTCGGGTCGACGACTACTATTTACGCCGCGCGGGCCTCGACTATTGGGAGCGTTTGGAGTGGGAAGTGGTCGACGATTGGGCTCAGCTCTGCGAGCGCCTGCCCGTCCGGCAATTCTATTATTTCACGAAGACCTCGACGCGGACTTACAGCGACGTCGCTTACGCGCGCGACGATGTGCTCGTCTTCGGTTGCGAAACCAAGGGGTTGCCGCCGTCGCTGCTCGAAGAGAACCGAGACCGTGCGCTGAAGATCCCGATCCGTTCGGCGGTGCGTAGTTTGAACCTGTCGAACAGCGCCGCGATCGTCATCTATGAGGCGGTGCGGCAGCTCGGCGTGACGTTCGACGGCTGAAGTCGCGGAATTCCGCGCTGCGCGACCCATTGCAATTTGGCGATCGGTTGCGGAAAATCGCTCGTTCACCGTGCGCTATCTTTCGTTTAACAGCTTTCGTTTAACAGACCGAACTCCGGATATCAGCCATGCCCGTTCTTTCCGCCGCCGCGTTGACCGAAATGTCGCAGAAGATGCTCGCAGCCGGAGGGGTCGGCGGTACGGAAGCCGACCTCGTCGCGAAGAGTTTGGTCGAAGCGAACCTCTGCGGCCACGATTCGCACGGCGTCATGCGTCTGCCGTACTACATCGATTGCGTGGCGAAAAAAGAAGTCGTGCCGGGCGTCGAACTCCACATCATTCGCGAGAGCGATTCACTCGTCTCGGCGGACGGCAACTGGGGCTTCGGCCAAACGCAGGCCCGCCGGTTGATGGACTTGCTCATCGCCAAAGCGCAGCAGACCGGCGTCGGCGTCGGTACGTTGATTCGTTGCGGCCACATCGGCCGGCTCGGTGAATACTGCGAGCAAGCCGCGGCGGCCGGCATGGTGTCGATGCTGATGGTGAACACGCACGGCGTCGCGCGGCGCGTCGCCCCCGTCGGCGGTACGGCCCCTCGCTTGGGAACCAACCCGCTCGGCATCGGCGTGCCCTCGAAGGACGGCACGCTCATTCTCGACTTCGGCACCAGCGCCACGGCGGAAGGAAAAGTACGCGTGAAGAAGATCGCCGGCCAACAAGTGCCCGACGGTTGGCTGCTCGATAGCGACGGCAAGCCGACGAACGATCCCAACACGCTCTACGGCACCCCGCCGGGCACGATTTTGCCGATGGGAGGCAACCAAGCCTATAAAGGCTTCGGCCTCGCGATGATGATCGAGATTTTCTCCGGCGCTCTTTCCGGCGGCGTCACGATCCGCGAGAAGCCGATCAACCAAAACGGCAACTGCGTGTTCATGCAGGTTATCAATCCGGCGGCGCTCGGAGGAGCGGAGCACTTCGCGGCGGAAGTCACGCAGTTGAACGCGTTCGTCCGAAGCTGCCCCCGCATGGATGGGGTGCCGGAGATTCTCTTGCCCGGCGATCCGGAACGCCGGACGTTCGCCGAGCGCTCGAAGAACGGCGTGCCGCTCGACGACGGCAACTGGAACCAGCTTAAAGCCCTGGCCGATAAGCTCGGCGTGGCGACGAGCGTGTAGCAGAGTTGGTCTAGCGAGAAACTTGAGAAGTTCGCAGCGTAGGCGATCCCTGCGATGTGCGCGCACTCGTCGCAGCGGACGGCCGATCGATTTCCGCTCGTCGTCATCTTAGGGTCGGCATGTTATGCTAGACAGGCGAGCAATCCGTTCGTCGAAGCTGACTTATCTCTCCGCGCCCCGACTATGAGAACGCCGTGACTGTCGTTTCCTCCGTCCGTGCTTTGCTATTACTGTTCGCGCTCGGAGGAGTCGTTGCGGCGGCCGAGGCACCGCCGGCAGCCGCGTTGGATCCGAAAGTGCAGGCGTATTTCAAGACGCACTGCCTGAATTGCCACGGTGCCGACGCGACGAAGAGCGACTTTCGGATCGATACCTTATCTCCGAAGGTCGGGCACGAAGACACTCCGCAGTGGCTTGAGATCATGGAGCGGATCAGCTCCGGCGAGATGCCGCCGAAGGACGTGAAGAATCGCCCGACGGCCGAAGAGAGTGCCCGGATCGTCGAATGGCTTGCCGGCCGGATCAAGGAAGGAGAAGCCGCGCGCATGGCGGCGCGCGGTCGTGTTTCCTACAACCGGCTGACGCGCGATGAGTATGTGAATACGGTGCGCGACCTGATCGGCGTCCACTTCGATGCGACCGATCCAGGGGGCTTTCTGGAAGATCCGGAATGGCACGGCTTCGAGCGGATCGGCTCCGTCCTAACGCTCTCGCCGTCGAACGTCGAAAAGTATTTCTCCGCCGCCGAGACGGTGCTGGCCGAAGCCTATCCGGCCGTGCAGCCGAAGTTTCTCGAAGCCTCGAAGCGGGCCGTCGCGGAAAACGAAATCGATGAGTCGCATCGCGAACGTCTGCGCGGCCTGGGTCTGCTCGACAAGGTGCGCTACGAGTTGTGGGCCGGCGACGTCTTTCGCGGTTCCGTTGCGGAGGCGCTGCCGGAAGCCGGCATCTATGAGATCAGCTACACCCTCAGCGGATTGAAGCCCGAGAAAGGGCGCGCGCCGCGCTTATTCGTCTACGAGACCAAGCTCGACCGCGTGCTGCATGAGCAAGATGTCGTCGCGCCGGAAGATAAACCGATCACGGTCACCTTCCGCACCCATCTGCCGCAGGGGCGGCCGAACATTTTCGTAATCAATGAAATTCCCGGGCCGTCGAACACGCCGCGCTCGGGCCGCCACGGTCGGCGACCTTTCGTCAGTACGAAAGACGGCCGTATTCCTTGGCAGATGAAGCTGACCGACGAACAAGGTCGTGCGCGGTACCCGTTTCTTATTTTGGATTCCATCTCGTTTCGCGGGCCGATCATTTCGGCGGAAGAACGCAAACGTCGCGACGAATACTTTCCGCGCGAAGCAGGCAACCTCTCGCAAGTGCGCGTAGGGCTCGGCAAGATGGCACGGCGCGCGTTCCGGCGGCCAGTCACGTCGGAAGAACTGGACGGTTACGTCGGCATCGTGCAAGCTGAACTCGCGGCGAAAGAAAAATTCCCCGACGCCGTGAAGGCCGGCATGCTCGCGATCCTCTGCTCGAAAAGCTTCCTTTTCCTGGCCGAAGGAGACGAAGACTCGGATCGCGCGACGTTGAACGACTGGGAGATCGCCTCAAGATTATCGTATCTCCTCTGGAGCACGATGCCGGACGACGAGCTCTTCGCGCTCGCCGAACAAGGCAAGCTGCGCGACAAGGCCGAGCGGGCGAAGCAAGTCGCGCGGATGCTGGCCGACCCTCGCGCCCAGCGGTTCGCCGATTCGTTCGCTACCCAATGGCTGCACCTCCGCAAAGTAGGGCAGTTCCCGCCCGACAAGAAAATTTATCCCGAGTACGACAAGCACTTGGAAAAGAGCATGGTCGGAGAAACGACGGCGTTTTTCCGGCAAGTACTTCAAAGCGGTCTCACGCTCCGCGAGTTTCTCAACTCCGACTGGAGCATGTTGAACGGCCGTCTCGCGCAGTTCTACGGTCTGCCGGCCGGAACCGTCGTGGGAGACGACTTTCAGCGCATCGCGCTGCCGGCCGAGAGTCGGCGCGGCGGGCTCCTCACGCAAGCGGCGATCTTGTCGCTCACTTCCGACGGCACACGGCATCGACCCGTCCATCGCGGCAAATGGGTTTCGGAAGCGATCTTCGGCAAGACCCCTCCGCCGCCGCCGGCGAATGTCGACCCGATCGCCCCGAATCCGATCGACGCGCCGAAAGCGACGTTGCGCATGAAGCTGGAAGCGCACATCCACGATGCGCGCTGCGCTTCGTGCCATAGCAAGATCGACCCTCTCGGGCTCGCCTTCGAGAATTACGACGCGATCGGTCGCTGGCGCACGGAAGAAGTCGTCGAAGGTACAGGCGACAATCCCAAGGTCGATGCCTCCGGCAAATTCCCGGACGGACGTAGTTACGCGACGCCCGAAGAGTTCAAGCAATTGCTGTCGGCCGATATCGACACGTTCAACGCCGCGTTCGTCGAGAAACTCGCCACGTACGGTCTTCGCCGCTCAATGTCGTTCGACGATCGTGACGAGTTGGCGGCGATCGCCGCCGCCGGCCGCGCGAAGGATTATCGCCTGCGAGACATTATCGAGGCGTTGGTTGTTTCGGATTTATTCGTGAAACGCTAAACAAGATCACCGCTTCTTTACCTCAGGATCAAGCACGATGAGCAACATCAACCTCCGGCGCTGGCGCATGAATCGACGTCAGATGTTGCGCGGCCTGGGCGTGACGATGGCTTTGCCGCTGCTCGACTGCATGGCCGCTGCCGAGCCGGCGGCGTCGTCGAAGCCGAAGCGGAGCGTGTTTCTTTACATTCCCAATGGCGTGAACACGCTCACTTGGCAGATCGAAAAGGCAGGCACCGACTTCCGTTTCAGCTTGCCTCTGGAATCGCTCGAGCGCCATCGAGCCGACGTGACGCCGATCTCCGGCTTGCACCACCCGCTGGTTCTCGGCAAGCATCACAATTGCGACAAGGTGTGGCTCACCGGAGCCGATGTGCCGGGCGACGGCGGCGCGTTTCGCAACACCGTGTCGGTCGATCAGCTCATGGCCGAGGTACAAGGGCAGACGACCCGATACGCCTCGCTCGAGATGGCGATCGAAGGGCACTCGCTCGCGTGGTCGCGCGACGGCATTCAGATTCCGGCCGAGCGGAATACTCAAGCGATTTTCAATATGCTCTTCGGCGTCGAGCGCGAGAGCAATGAGTCGATTCGCCGCCGGCTCACGCGCCGCGGCAGCATTCTCGATCTCGTCGCCGACGACGCCAAACGAGTGACGGGCAAGCTCGGCAGCAAAGACCGCAACAAGTTGGACGAATACCTCACGGCCGTGCGTCAGGTCGAAGTGCGCACGCAGCGTGCCGACTCCTGGCTGAACATTCCGAAGCCGAAGCTCGAAGGGGGCGATGCGGCGCGCTTGAACCGCAAGCTCGATCTGCGCGCCGTGACGGAATACCACCGCCTGTTTTATGATCTCATGGTCATGGCGCTGCAAACGGATTCCACGCGCGTCATCAGCTGCATGATTTGCAGCGAATCCAATGGCGGTTCCATTCCCGACATCGGCATCTCGCAGACTCGGCACGGCTTGTCGCATCACAACGGCGATCCCGAGCAGCTGCGTCGTCTCACGCAGACCGACACGTTTCTCGTCGAACAACTCAGCTACTTTCTCGATCAGCTCAAGGCGCATAAGGAAGAAGACGGCCGTTCGCTGCTCGACACTACGCAAGTGCTGTGGGGAAGCGGCATGGCCTACGGACACAGCCACGGCAACGCCAACCTGCCGACGTTGCTCGCCGGCGGCCGCGCGTTGGGCTACAAGCACGGCACCCATCTCGACTTCAACTTGCCGAAGATCGGCAAATACGACGTCGCCGATGCCAACGCCCACTATCGCGTCTGCTCCCGTCCGGTCGACGGCGATGCGCGGCTCAGCAACCTGTTTCTCACCATGCTGCAGCGCGTCGACTTCCCGACGGACAAGTTTCAAGACAGCGTTCGCCCCCTGTCGGAAATCGTCGCGTAAGAATAAGAACTCGGAACCCGCGGGCCTGCGCTCGGCGGCTGATGGACTACCTATGACGCCTCTCGCTCGTTTATCTTTCGTCGCCGGTTTCTGTTTCGCGCTCTGCGCCGCTTTAGCACAAGCCGAAGAGCGGCCGAAGTATCGCATCGATGCCGATGGCCCCGTCGGTCCGAACCAGCCGAAGAAGGTCCACCCCAAAGACCAGACCGCGCTGGAGTGGTATCAAGTCGTCGAGGGGCGATTCCCGCCCGCCGGCTCGGCGCACGCCATCACCGGCGAACTGATTTTCGTCGACCATCTCGAACGCCGGTTTCATCTGCGGGTCGATCGGAACGACAGCCAAGATCGGGGCGTATGGGACCTGCCGGTCGACGCGGCGATGCTTCCGTACGGCGCGATCTACTACCACGGCGCGCCCGCCGCCTTGCAAGACATTCCGCTCGGTACGCACTTGCATGGGCAGTTCTACATGCGCGCTCCCGACGACAAGACCGCCTCTCCTTCGGCCAACTACAATCGCAAGACTCCCGAGGTCGACTTTCGCCGTTGCTTCCTATTGGAAGACGACTTCTCGCATCACGCGAAGCAAAACGAACTTTGGAAAATCGAGTCGGTCGATCTGTCGACGAAGAAACTCGTTGCCGTGCTCCAGCGCAACGGCGCGCCGGCCGAGAAGCCGCGCACGTTCGATCTGCTGACGAGCACGCGCGTGCTCCATGGCAACGGTTTCGGCAACCTCGAATCCATCAAGCCGGGACAATCGGCATTGTTCAACCTCACCTGGGGGACGCTCTACGGGCCGGGTCGGATCGTAGACATCATGCTCGACGAGCCGAGCCGGCGGCTCGCCACGGCGCAGCAATTGGAACGACACCGCAACCACACGCGCGAACGCGGTCTTGCCGGCTGGATCGACGAGGTCGACGACGAAAAGCAGATCGTCACGATCACGTTCTTCGGCGGAGTCGATCCGAAGCTGTTCGACGAACTGACGCACATCAATCCCGAGCCGTTCGGCTGGCCCCTCTCGAAGCCCGAAGACAAGCCGCTGGAACCGAAGGGAACGATCGCCGTGGCGCGCGAAAGCCTGATGACGTACGATCCGGTGAATGACCGCAAAGGGGGGAACATCCTCGACATTCGCAAGGTCCCGATCGAGCCCGGCAGCGGCGGCGTGCGCATTCGGGTGAAGTGCGACATGCTCTTAGAAGGCTACCGCCCGCACCGCATCGTGCGCTTCTATCCCGCCACTTGGAAAGTGATTGCCCTGCCGCAAGAAGAACAATTCCAAGGGCGGGAATAACGGCGTCGACAGGGCGAGACGAACGCAAGTCGACTCAGTGCGAAGTAGCTCAGCGACAGACCTGCTTCATGATCCGATGTTCTTGAACGCCGGTAAGGCGCTGATCTAAGCCGTTGTTGAAATAGGTGAGCCGGTGATGGTCGAAGCCCATCAAGTGCAAAATCGTGGCATGCAGATCGGACACGTGGCAGCGATCTTCGACCCCTTCGAAGCCTAGTTCATCGGTCGCCCCGACGGCTTGCCCACCTTTCACGCCCGCTCCCGCGAGCCACATCGAGAACCCGAGCCAGTTGTGATCGCGGCCGGGCTTGTCGATTCCTTCGCTCGTCGGCGTGCGGCCGAATTCGCCTCCCCAGACGAGCAGCGTTTCGTCCCACAAGCCGGTTCGTTTCAAATCGGTGATCATCGCGGCGATCGGGCGATCGGTCTCGGCGGCATGCGTCTTGTGGTTCGTGATGCAGTCGCTGTGGCCGTCCCAGGTCGATTCGATATGCCCGCCCCCCGAGTAGAGTTGCACGAAGCGCACCCCTTTCTCAATTAGGCGGCGCGTGATCAGACACTTGCGGCCGAAGTCGGCGGTGATCGGATCGTCGAGGCCGTACATTGCGCGGGTCGCGGCATCTTCCTTTTCGACATCGACCACTTCGGCCGCCGTAGTTTGCATCCGATAGGCGAGCTCGTAAGCGCCGATGCGCGCCGCCAGTTCGTTTTCTTCGCTTCGTGCTGCGGCATGCCGCTCGTTGAGCGATTGAATCAAGTCCAACGTGCCGCGCTGCATGCGCGGCGAAACGCCTGCCGGATTATCCAGATCCAACAGGGGCGACTTTCCGCTGCGAAACAGCGTTCCCTGATGACGCGCCGGCATGTAGCCGGCTCCCCAATTCGGCGCGCCGCCGATCGGGCCGCCGCGCGGATCGGTCATGACGACGTAGCTCGGCAAGTTGTCGTTGAGCGAGCCGAGGCCGTAGTTCAACCACGAGCCCAAGCTCGGCCGGCCGGTGAGCGGGCTGCCGGTGTTCAACTGCAAGCAACCGGAGGAGTGCGCGGCCGTGTCGGTATGCATCGCTCGGAGCACGCAGAGCTCGTCGGCGTGTCGCGCGGTGTGCGGAAACAATTCGCTGATCTCCAGGCCGCTCGCACCATGCGGCCGAAAACGAAACGGGCTGCGCATCAAGTAGCCGACCGGCCGGCTGTTCGAGCCGACCTTCACTTTGCCGTGGTACGGCTTGCCGTGATGCTTATCGAGCGCAGGCTTAGGATCGAACGTATCGACCTGACTCGGCGCTCCGTTCATGAACAGGAAAACGCAGTGTTTCGCCTTGGTCGTGAAATGCGGCTGCGGCGACGTGCGAAGATCGGTCTCGCCGGCGCGAACCGGCGGCGAGAAAAAGCCATCGCGCCCTAAGAGGTCGACCAGCGCGAGCGATGCAAAGCCGCCTCCCATCTCCCACAGGAAGTCGCGCCGCGACCGACGGCAGGGAGTGGGGTTGTCGAGGAATCGCCGAGGTTGCGTGGTCACGTGGAAGAACTCTCGCTCGACTCAATTGGGGTAAACGAACTCATTGAGATTCAACACCGCCCGGCATAACTGTACCAACGCTCGATGTGCAGCCTCTGCTTCCGAGCTCTTCGTTTGCGAAAACGGCGCTTCTTGCCGAAGCTGCGCCGTGGTTCGGTCTAAAAACTCACGGATCGTATTCAGTTCCGGCTCGCTCGGCGAGCGAACCAGCGCCAAGCGATAGGCCAATCGATTCGGGCTGCGGTGTCGGCACCCGCCTCGCGTTCCAATCGTCGGGCGAAATACTCGGCTTGCTCGTTCACGAACGTGCCGTTGTAGAGCGTTAAGGCTTGCGTCGCCACGTTGGTGATCGACCGACGCTCGCTGCTTTGCGTCGTGTCGCAGAAATCGAACGTTTCCAACATCGGCACCATCAACGTTCGCTTGACGAAGGTGTAAATCGTGCGGCGTTTCACTTCCTCAGGGGGCGACTTTTGCCAGGCCGACTGTTTGTCGGTATGAGCTTCGATCACTGCTTCGGGCAGCGGGAGATAGACCGCGGGCCCGAAGGGCTTGCGATTCAATTCGCCCGACACCGCCAGCGCGCTATCGCGAATGGCTTCCGCATCGAGCCTGCGATAGGGATACCGCCACAGCCGCTTATTCTCGGGATCGATTTCGACCGAGGTTGCTTTGCGTTGCGAGCTTTGCCGATAGGTGTCGCTCGTGAGGATGAGTCGATGCAGTTTCTTCAACGACCAGCCGGCGTCGTGCGTGAACCAGTGCGCGAGCCAATCCAGCAACTCCGGATGCGTCGGGCGAGCACCCATGTGGCCGAAGTCGCTCGACGTAGCGACTAACCCGACGCCGAAGTGATGTTGCCAAACTCGGTTGACCATCACGCGAGCGGTGAGCGGGTGATCGGGATCGGCGAGCCACTTGGCAAGCGTGAGCCGGCGCAGCGTGCTTCGAGTCCCTCCGGCAGGGAACACCGGCTGCGCATTCGCCAGCACGGCCGGAACGCGCGGCTGCATCACGGGCCCGGGATTGGACGCTCGGCCCGACTTGAGCAGATACGTCGCCGGAGCTACGGCCGAATCTTCGAAGAGCCGATACACGCGTGGCAGGTCGGGCTGCTTCACACGCAGCAAACGTTGTTGATCGCGCAACTCCGCCAAGGGGGCATCCGAATCGCTCGACGGTTTTTTCTTTTGTTCTTCGAGCAACGCTCGGATCCGTTTTTCCAATTCGGCATCGGCTCGGTCGCGGTCCTTCTGCGCCTCGATCTGTTCGGCCGTTCCGACCGGTAAATCGCGATCGTTGCGCCCTTGGCTCGGGCGACGGAGCGGCGCGAGAATCGCCGCGAGACTGTAATAATCGACCATCGTAAACGGGTCGAACTTGTGTTGATGGCAGCGGGCACAACCGAGCGTGATTCCCAAAAACGTTTGCGATACGGTGCGAATCATGTCGTCCAACTCATCGGCCCGATACTGCGGGGCTTCGAGCGGATCGACCTCGTCTTGCCAAGTTCCTAAGGCGTGAAAGCCGGTTGCCGCCAGCGTCTCGAACGTGACCTCGGGAAGTTCGTCGCCGGCAAGCTGTTCGACGACGAACCGGTCGTACGGCTTGTCGGCGTTCAGCGAGCGAATCACGTAGTCGCGATACTGATAGACGCTCGGCTTGGGGGCATCGCGCTCGTAGCCGTTGGAGTCGGCGTAGCGCACCAAGTCGAGCCAGTGGCGAGCCCAGCGTTCTCCATACGCGCTGTCGGCCAGCATGCGGTCGATGAGTCGCTCATAGGCTTCCGGCGCGGAGTCGGCGAGAAAGCGGTGCTGCTCTTCGATGGTCGGCGGGAGGCCACGCACATCGAGCGAGGCGCGCCGCAGTTGATCGGATAGCGGGGCTCGTTCGGATAGCGCGAGCCCTACGGCAGATAGCCTCGCCGAGATAAACGCATCGATCGGATTCGCCGTGCGAGCCGTGGCGGGACCGACGGGCAAGGGGAGACGTACAACTTTTCGGAACGACCAAAAGTCGCGCGCTTGATCGAGGTCGACCGTTTTCTCATGGACTCCCAAATCGCGATCTTTGGGCCAGCGAGCGCCGGAGGCGATCCAACTCCGCAACCGTTCGGCTTCGGGGGCTGTCAGGCGTCGTGCGTCTTTGGCCTCCGTCGGCGGCATTTCGCCCGCGGCAATGCGCTCGATCAGCAAGCTCTCGGCAGGCTTTCCGCGCACGACGGCAGCGCCCGAGTCGCCGCCGCGCAGCTGCCCTTCAATCGTCGTTAGGTCTAAGCCGCCGCTGCGCTTGTTGATTTGATGGCAGTCGATGCAATGTTGCACCAGCAGCGGGGCGATATCGCGCTCGAAGTCGGGCTCGTCGGCCGCTGCCGCAAGCGCGGCGCAAGGCAGCAGCAGGCCGAGGATGAGCAGGCGACCCTTCAACCGCATGGTCGATTCCTTCGCAGGCGCTCGCGGGTTGATCGTTGCTTCGGAGACGCCGCCGCGCAGGCGAAGCGACGCGGCTCTTATTTCGCTTCAATCGTTAAGTCGGGGCGGGCCTTGCGCAAACGCTCGACTCCCTCGGGCGTGATCTTCTTCATGCCGCTGAGGGAAAGTTTCTTGAGCTTCTTCGCAGCCGCTAGGGTTTGCAAGCCTTCGTCGGTTAATTGCGCGCTGCCGATCTTCAGTTCTTCCAACTGCGGCATCTCGGCCAACTGGTTGAGCGAGTCGTCCCCCACGGTCGGAGCATGCGAGATGTCGAGGCGTCGCAGCGTGGCGATCTTCGCCGCGTGGACGAGACCGGCCGGGGTCGCTTGGTTGTCGAGCAGCGAAAGGTCTTCCAACGGAAGCTTCGCGAGCGCGGCCACCGCTTCGCCGGAACTGGCTTTCTCCATGCTGCCGATGCCGCAACGTTTCAGCTGAGTCAGAGCGGCAAGGCTCGCGGAGCCCGCATCCGTAAAATGGGTGTGGGCGAACCAGAGCCGGCCGGAAATGGGAAGCTGCGAAATCGCTTGCAGCCCGGCATCGTTTACCGGCGTGAAGTGCAAGTTGACGTTCTCCAACTTCGTTAGGCCCTTAAAGTGGGCGAAGCCGGTGCCGGTGCATTTTGTGGAAGCGAGTCCCAAAGTGCGCAACTCGGTGAGTCCGCCGAGATGCTTGAGGCTCTCGTCGGCGATCGGGGTGAGCGTCAGGTTCAGTTCTCGCAGCGCGGTGAGAGTGCCGACATGGCGCAAGCCGTCTCCGTGGACCTCGCAATTCGCTAAGTCGAGCTTGCGCAACGTGGGAAGACCGACAAGCCGGCTGAGCCACGCATCGGTTGCTTGTACGTTGCGGCCCCCCTTGCCTTTGAGCGGGTTGTTACCGTTGTAGAGATCGATCGCGGCCGGCACATCGAAGATGCTCATGCCCGTATCGCCGGTCGCTAGGTAAAGCCATTGCGGCCCGGTGGGGGTGCAGTGGAGTTTGCCGCCGACTTTCGCGACGTCGGCCTCGAGGGCCAGCGTGCTGCGCCGCATTTCGCAAGCTTGTTCGATCGTCGGCAGAAGGGCCGTGAGCTTGCTTTGCAGGTTCTTGTCGGACAATCTCGCGATCAATGCGGGCCGGCCTTCCGACGCATCGAGCGAGAGGATCTGCGACAGCAAGGCTTGGTCCTTTGCCGTCGTGTTTAGCTGCGCGAGAACGCCATCGAGATATTGCTTGACTTGAGGATCGATCTTTTCGAACCCCACGACCGACGGCGGTTGCCCGAGCGCGTGCCGCATGGCATTGTGCATGAGATACTTGCCGGCATCGTGCGTGAGGTGAATGTCGTCGCGATAGAGGACTTCGAGCTTTTCGAGCGGAGCCCGTTTCGCGGCGATGTCTTCGGCGATGATCGCCAAGAGATTTTGCGCCAACGTTTGTCGGATCTCGCGGCCCGGATGCAAGCGTTTCAATTCGGCGATCAACTCGCGAAGATAAGCCGGGCTATGCACCATCTGCACCGGTACCGAGTAGCTCGCAAACTCGTCGGCGCGCTGCAAATACATAGCCCAACCGGAATGGACGACGAACACGGCCTTGGGTTGCAATTTCATCCAAGCGGAAATCGTTTCGACATCTTGCGCCAACGTCGAGCCGTAGTGAGGCTGCACCGAGATCACGTCGTATTGCTTCTCGGCCAGCGCCGCAGGCCAGAGCGTGGAAGTCTTCACGCAAGGCTTGCCGGGATTCGCAAATACGAACGGCAGGCTCACTCCGCAATCGACATGCCACTGCACATCGCCGCTGAGATTCCCGGGCACGGTGTCCCAGGTCAGCGAGTTGCCGATGAGGTAATAGCTGGGGCCCTTCGGCTCGTTCGCCGCACTCGCAACTAAGGCCTGAACAACGATGGCCTGGGCGATGAAGATCGAAAGTAGCAACCAAGTCTTAAGACGATTCATCGGTCTGTTGTTCCTAAGGGAAATCTTTTTCCATCGGTTTGAGTCAATGTCGTCGCGGCAACTCTCGTCGGCTAGATGCCGCCGGCCTCGCCCCCGACTATAATCGCCGCGGCCTTACGAAGCCAACATCCCACGCCCGTTTTCTTCACCTTCTTAGTCGACGCACGACCATGATTCGCACGATCTTCATCGCCGCTTCGGTATTTCTCGCAACGATCGGGGCCTCGCAAGCGCAAGTCGCCGAAGATAGGGCCGAAGATAAGCTAGAGGCGTTTTATAGAGCCTAACTAGAAGAGACCTTTCGCCTGCGACCGCTCGAGGCGACGTTGCTGGGCGACCATCGATTCGATGCCTTGCTCGACGATCTTTCGCCGCAGGCGCGCGCAGGCTGGACCGCTCAGGCCCGACGAGGATTGGATGCGTTGGCGAAAGAGGTTTCCTACGAAGGTTTGTCGCCCGACGGCAAGGTGAGCTACGGCATCTTTCGCGACGACCTCATCCGCACGATATGGCTGGCCGAGAACACCCGCCCATTCGAGGAAGATCCGCGCACGTATGGGGCGTATATCAGCGACGGCGTCTATTCGTTGCTGACGCAATCGACGTTGCCCAAGGAAACGAACATCTCGAACGCGATCGCGCGCATGAAGCAGATCCCGCGCATCGTCGCCACGGCGAAGGAAACGCTTACCGTTCCGCCCCGCTCGGTGTTGGAGACCGCCGTGCTGCAAAATCGGGGAGCGATTCGCTTCTATGAGAAAGAGATCTTCGACCTCGTCGGCGACACGCCGCAACTGGCCGCTTTGAAGGAAACGGCCGGTACGGTGGTCGAAGCGCTTCGCCGGCATCAGCAGTTCTTGGAAGTCGATTTACGTCCTAAAGCGAATGGAGAATGGCGGCTCGGCAAAGAAAAGTTCTCGCGCAAGATCGAGTTGGTGCTCGACGCCGGAATGTCGTCGGACGAGGTTCTCGCCGACGCCGAGGTGGAGCTTGCGCGCGTGCAGCGCGAGATGTACGTCATCGCACGGCAACTGTGGAGTAGTCGTTTTGCGCAGACGCCGATGCCGCCCGATGATGCCGCGGGCCGTTCCCATGCCATCGCCGCAGTCATTCGCGCGGTCGGTCAGGATCATGGTCCGCCTGAAATGCTGATCGCCGATGCTCGGGCTACCGCCGGTCGCATCAAAGAGTTTATTCGCGAACACGATATTCTTCGTCTTCCCGAGCCCGATCGTTGTCTCATTTTGGAAATGCCCGAATTCCGGCGCGGCAACGCGGCGGCCTATCTAGAGCCGGCGCTCCCGCTCGATCCGCAGGGTTCGAGCACCTATGCGGTGAGCCCACCGCCGGCCGATTGGAGCGCCGCGCGCATTCGGAGCTTTCTCGAAGAATACAATCGCCGGATGCTGCAGGTGTTGACGATTCACGAAGCCTATCCCGGCCACTACGTGCAACTCGAGTATTCCAATCGGAGCAAGTCGTTGATTCGTCGCACGCTGCAGTCGGGCGTGTTTATGGAGGGGTGGGCGGTCTACACCGAGCAAATGATGCTCGACCAAGGTTACGGCGACGGAGATCTAGCGCTCCGATTGAATCAACTGAAGTTTTATCTCCGAGCCGTGGCGAATGCCGTGCTCGACTACAAGATGCATTGCACCACACTGACCGACGAAGATGCGTTGCGATTCTTGATGGACGACGCTTATCAATCCGAAGGAGAAGCGCGGTTGAAGATCATTCGAGCCAAACAAAGCTCGGTTCAATTGAGCACCTATTTCGTCGGCCGCACCGCGCTGTATCGCTTGCGTCAGCAGATTCAACGTGAACTAGGCGAGAAATTCGAGCTCGGTCGTTATCACGAAGCGGTCTTGGATCACGGCTCGGTCCCCGTGAAATACTTGCCCGACTTAGTTCGAGCACGATTGGCTCGGCCGAGATAGTCGTTTGCTGAGATTACCTAGATGTTTTTCAGCGAAGCCACCTGGATGGCGGCCCGACGGAATCGCAGTCACTTCTACTTCTCGATATAAGCGTTCACGCCGACGACGACTTTCTTGCCGTTCACGACGCATTCGGTTTCCTTGTTGCCGCGCGTCGACGCGACGACCATCGTCTTGCCGCTGGCCGAGCGTTCCGGCTTGTCGTGGAGCGTGAGGCGAATGATGAGTTCGTTGCCTTCGATCTTGGCGGTGAAGCTCATGGTCCGGTCCGTTCGGAGGGAGGAAGTTTCGCGATCGTCGAGGATTCCGCAATCGACGAAATCGTCGCTCGCTCGCCGCCGGCGTGAGAAAATACGCTGAGAAACTTCTTCCTCTGCGAACTACCAGGCTCGAACTCGATTCACGGCTCGCACCGTGTTGCCGTAGATGTGGCCGGGGCGATACGGTCGCTGAGTGATCGGGGTGGCTCGAATTGCGGCGCGCTGCGAAGCCGAATAAACCGCCGATGCCGGTTGTGCGGACAGCGAAACAGCGACGACGGCAAGCGCGAATAACGTGCGTAGAAACATGGGATGGCTCTTTTGATGTAGTGCTGGATTTTCCAGCCCTAATGCCGGACGACCCGCCCGGCACGGGCGACGCGAAGATACTTCAAATTCCGTGCCAAGATCAAGGAGCTGGCCGATTTGAAACCGAGCCGCCCCGCCGGCCGCGGGCAACTGTGTTACAATCCCCACTCATTCGCCCAATACATCGCCGTAGTACACGCACGCCGCTCGGACATGAACCGCTCTCCCCTTATTCGCACCGTTTACGTTACCGGCGGAGGGGGGTATGTCGGCGCGGTTCTGATTCCGAAGCTGCTCGCGGCGGGCTACCACGTGCGCTGCCTCGATCTATTCTTATACGGTGAAGACGTCTTCCCGACGGTCGCGCGCCAGGCATCGCTCGAACTCATCCGCGGCGACCTGCGCGATCAAGCCTTGCTCCGTCGCACGCTCGCCGGCTCCGACGCGGTCATCCATCTAGCGTGCATCTCAAACGATCCGAGCTTCGAGCTCGACCCGGCCCTCGGCAAGAGCATCAACTACGATAGTTTTCGGCCGCTGGTCGAGCTGTCGCGCGCGGCCGGTGTGCGGCGTTTCATCTACGCGTCGAGTTCGAGCGTCTACGGAGTTAAGCAAGAAGCGAACGTCACGGAAGAGCTCGCGCTCGAACCGCTGACCGACTACTCGCGCTTCAAGGCAGCTTGCGAAGCGATTCTCGCGGAGTATCAAGCGCCCGACTTTACGACCGTCACGCTCCGGCCCGCGACCGTGTGCGGCTACTCTCCGCGACTTCGGCTCGATCTCAGCGTTAACATTCTCACCAACCACGCCTACTCCAACGGCCGCATTCGGGTCTTCGGCGGCAATCAATATCGCCCGAACATCCATATCGACGACGTTACCGATCTCTACGTTCGCCTGCTCACGCTCGATGCCGAGTTGGTGGCCGGCCGAACGTGGAACGCCGGCTACGAAAACCAAACGATCAACGATATCGCGGCGCATGTGCGCGAGGTCGTCGTGCGCGAGCCGGGGCATGAGCTAGTCGCGATCGCACACGAACCGACCGACGATCAGCGGAGCTACCGCATCTCGTCCGAAAAGATTCGTCGCGACATCGGGTTCGTGCCGAAGCATTCGATCGCCGAGGCCGCCGCCGACTTAGTCGCCGCGTTTCGTGCCGGTAAGGTTCCGAATCCGATGCACGACCCGAAGTATTACAACATCAAAACGATGCAGGCGCTGAGTCTGCGATGAACATGCCCGACCCAGGCGAACGGTTGCGCGAGATTGCTGCTGCGGCCCGAAAGGTCCGGGGCCAAGTCGTGCAAATGTCGCATCGCAGCGGCGCGGCGCATCTCGGCTCGTCGTTGTCGTGCGTCGATCTGTTGCTCGCCGCGTATGCGTGGGGAGTGCGAGTCGATCCTCGTCGGCCGGATGCTCCGGAGCGCGATCGGCTGATTCTCAGCAAAGGGCACGCAGCCTCGGCGCTCTACGCGGTCGCGGCGGAAGTCGGCTTCTTCGACGAAGAACTGTTGCAGACGTTCGGCACTCCTGGCGGTCGGCTTCCCGAACAGCCTGCGCCGCGCTGCTTGCCCGGCATCGAAGCGGCGACCGGATCGCTCGGCCACGGGCTTTCGCTCGGCGTCGGCATGGCGCTCGCGTCTCGGATTCAACAGCTCGGCTTTCGAGTCGTGGTCATTATGAGTGACGGAGAATGCAACGAGGGTTCGGTGTGGGAAGCGGCGATGTTCGCGGCCGGGCAAGGCATAGACAACCTCACCGTGCTCGTCGACTACAACAAATGGCAAGCGACCGGCCGCTCGAACGAAGTGATGGCGCTCGCTCCCTTGGCGAAGAAGTTCGAAGCGTTCGGCTGGTCGGCGACGGAAGTCGACGGCCACGACTTCGCAGCCCTGCGCACGCAGCTCACGGCACATCCTCAAACGCTCGGCAAACCGACGGCGCTAGTTTGCCATACGATCAAGGGCAAGGGAGTGTCGTTCATGGAAGACGACAACAACTGGCATTATCGCGTGCCGACCGCCGGCGAAACCGAACGGGCATGGCAAGAGCTTGGGCTTGATCTTCGCGAATTGACATCGGACAGCCGCTTGCCCGAGGTGCGTCCCTCGTGAGAAACGCCTTTGCCGACGAACTGTTGACACTCGCCGAACGAGACGATCGGATCGTCTTCCTTTCGGGCGACATCGGCAACCGACTGTTCGACAAATTCAAAGCCCGATTTCCGGAGCGGTTCTTCAACTGCGGAGTCGCGGAGCAAAACATGATCGGCATGGGAGCCGGCATGGCGCTCTCCGGCTTGCGCCCGATCTGTTACACGATCGCATCTTTCGCCACAGTCCGTTGTTTGGAGCAAATTCGAGTCGACGTTTGCTACCACGACCTCCCGGTCACGATCGTCGGCGTCGGTGCCGGGCTCGGCTATGCAGAGCTCGGGGCTACGCATCACGCTTGCGAAGACATCGCCATGCTCCGTTCGCTGCCGAACATGGCCGTGGTTTGTCCAGGCGATCCGCTGGAAGTGCGCGGCGCGTTGGCGGCAGCCGTGCGTCGATCGGGCCCCGTTTATCTGCGATTGGGCAAGAAGGGGGAGCCGATCGTGCATGCGACGCGGCCGGATTTGGAAATCGGAAAAGCGATCCCGGTGCGGACCGGCCGGCACGTTGCGCTGCTCGTCACCGGAACGCTGCTGCCGACCGTCGTCGAAGTCGGCAAGCGATTGGCCGAGCAAAACATCGAGGCCTCGATCTTTAGCTTTCACACTGTCAAGCCGCTCGACGAAGAACTGCTCGCGTCCCTCTTCGCCGAGTTCCCTCTCGTAGCGACGATCGAAGAACACAGCCTCGTCGGAGGTTTCGGCGGCGCCGTTGCGGAATGGATTGCGGATCGACCGCCGCGACGAGCGCGTCTTCTCCGCTTCGGCACACGCGACGAATTCCTGCATGTCGCGGCCGACGAAGAATACGCTCGCCGCCATTTCGGGCTCGATGCCGAAAGCATCGCGGCGCGCGTCGTGGCGGAACTCAAAGCATCTTCGTAGACTGAGGCTCGCCCAAGCAAGACGTCGCGGCATTCGAGAGCACCATCTATCTATGAAAACGCTTGCCGCCGTGTTGGTCGAACTCGGCCGACCGCTGGAACTCGCCGATCTTGAAGTTCCTTTGCTCGCGCCGGGGCAAGTGCTGGTGCAAGTCGCATTCAGCGGCGTCTGCGCCACGCAACTCGGTGAAGCGCGCGGCCTGCGCGGACCGAACGCCTATCTTCCCCATTGCCTCGGCCATGAGGCCGGCGGAACCGTCGTTGAAGTGGGCCCCGCCGTGACGAAAGTCCGTGTCGGTAATCGCGTCATCCTCTCTTGGATGAAGGGCTCCGGCATCGATGTGCCCGGCACCACTTATCGCTGGGGCGACCGAACCGTCAACGCCGGCGGAGTGACGACCTTTGCCACCTACACCGTCGTCGCGGAGAATCGATTGACTCCTATCGATGCTGCGTTTCCGCTACGCGAAGCGGCGCTACTAGGCTGCGCCGCGCCGACCGGCCTCGGCGCGGTGTTCAATACCGCCGCTGCGGAGCGCGGCGCAAGCGTCGTCGTCTTCGGCACCGGCGGCATCGGGCTGTGCGCCGTCGCCGCCGCCCGCATCGCCGGGCTTGGTCCGATCGTGGCAGTCGACCCGAGCGCCGATCGGTTGCAGGCCGCCGAACGGATGGGGGCCACGCAACGGATCAACCCGCGCGAACTCGGCGACGACGTCGACATCGCCGCGGCGCTGAAGAAGATCGCGCCGCAAGGGTTCGACTACGCGATCGAAGCGAGCGGTGTGCCCGACGTCATGTCGCAGGCTTTGGCGGCCGTGCGCAATCGGGGCGGCACGGCGGTGCTCGTCGGCAACGCACCGCACGGGCGCAAACTCGAAATCGATCCGAAGCAGTTCAACTTGGGAAAGCGATTGCTTGGCACCTGGGGAGGCGACAACGTGCCCGATCGCGACTTTCCTCGCTATTGCGAAATGGTCGGCGACGGTCGCTTGTCGCTTGCGCCGTTGATGGAGCATGAATACGCGCTGACGGACGTCAACCGCGC
Organism: Planctomycetia bacterium; assembly: GCA_021413845.1. NCBI lineage: Bacteria > Pseudomonadati > Planctomycetota > Planctomycetia > Planctomycetia bacterium. The sequence goes on from JAIOPP010000025.1 coordinate 60,173, forward strand.
GCTCGAAGACTTGGAACGGGGAACGGTCGTGCGCCCGTTGTTGAATATGGCCGTGGCTTAGTGGTCGCCATGCTGATCGGAATCGATTTTGACAACACGCTCGTCTGCTACGATCGCCTGTTCCATGCGCTCGCGCTGGAGCGCGCGTGGATCCCGGCCGACTTGCCGGCAGCGAAGACGAGCGTACGCGATTACCTTCGCTCCGTCGGGCGCGAAGACGACTGGACCGAACTGCAAGGGCTCGCGTATGGGCCCGAGATTCAGCGGGCCGAATTGTTTCCTGGCGTTCTCGATTTCTTCCGTGAAGCCCATCGTCGCGGCATCGCAACGATCGTCGTCAGCCACAAGACTCGACACGCACTTCGTGGGCCGAAACACAATCTGCATGCGAGCGCATTAGAGTTCTTAAAGCGCCAAGGCTTCTTCGACACCGCGATCGGCCTCACCGAGGCGCACGTATTTCTCGAGCCGACCAAAGTCGACAAGCTCGCGAGAATTGCGACGGTAGGCTGCACGCACTTCATCGACGACCTGCCGGAGTTTCTCGCTGAGCCCGACTTTCCGGCAAACGTGCGAAAGATTTTGTTCGATCCGCAACGAGCATTTTCAGCCGTTCCGCATCGTACGACGATTCACTCATGGCGCGATGCAGTCGGGCTTTTGATCGACGAATATGCCCCATCGCTTGAACTGGCACCCGAGCCCTTGCCCGATGCCGTGGCAAGGCTATTGCTAGGGGCCGAAATACCGAACGCCGGCTATTCGCTCACCCGTATCGCCGGCGGGCGCAACAATCGAGCCTATCTGCTGACAACCTCCGACGGACGGCGCTGCTTGGTTAAATGGTACTTTCGCCACCGCGAAGACGCGCGCGACCGGCTCGGAGCGGAATATCGATTCGTCGGGTATTGTCGACGCTTCGGAATCGACAAAGCCCCGAAGCCGCTTGCGCACGACGACGACGCACGGCTCGGGCTCTATGAATTCATCGACGGCAAGAAACTCACGCCGGCCGAAATCGCCGAGCGCCACGTATCGCAAGCGATCGAGTTCGTCGTTCAGCTTCAAGCCCACCGCAACACTCCGGAAGCACGCGCTCTGCCCACGGCTTCCGAGGCCTGCTTCAGCGTCGAAGAGCATCGCCTTTGCATCGACAATCGCGTTCGTGCCTTGCAGCGCGTGGCACCGGAGCACGACGCATTGCAAAAGTTCGTGCTCGATCGGCTTCTCCCGGCGTGGGAACAAATCGATCGAGGCATCTGCGAGACCGTTCGACAACGGCCTGAGATCCATTCCGCGCCGCTTACCGACGCCGACCACTGTTTATCGCCGTCCGACTTCGGGTTTCACAACGCGCTACAAACGGCTGACGGCTCGCTCCGATTCTTCGATTTCGAATACGCCGGTTGGGACGACCCGGCGAAGTTGCTGTGCGATTTCTTTTGCCAAGTCGAAGTGCCCGTGCCGCTCCGCTTTGCAACCTCGTTCGCCGCGCGATTGGCCGCACAGCAGCTCGACCCGGAAGCGTTTCTCGCGCGGGCCGAATTGCTGTTTCCGGCGTATCGGATCAAATGGTGCTGTATCGTGCTAAACGAGTTCTTGTCGTCGGGCTCAGCGCGACGCTCGTTCACCTCAGGCATACCGGTCGCCGACGACCGGCTCGGCACGCAACTCACACTCGCCACGCAGATGCTCGACCGGCTCGCTACGGATCACGATCCACACGTTTTTCGCTCGTCTTCCATCGGCAGCACGTCATGAAAACAGTCGTCGTTCTCGGGTCGAATTCATTCTCCGGCCAAGACTTTGTCGATCTCCTGCTGGATGATCCGGAATACGACGTCATCGGGGTGAGTCGCAGGCCGGAGCCGGCGGCGTGGAAGCTCAAGTATCGTTCGCACGCCGCGGTCGCACGATTTCGCTTCTTCGCGCTCGACATGAATCGCGACATGCCGGAATTGCTGACGCTGCTCGACCGAGAACGGCCCCGCTACATCGTCAACTTCGCGGCCCAAAGCGAAGTCGCGCCGAGTTGGGAACGGCCGGAGCATTGGTTTCAGACGAACACCGTCGCGCTCGCCGAACTCGTCAACCATCTTCGCCGGCAAACGTATCTCGACAAATACGTTCATATTTCGTCGCCCGAGGTGTACGGCACTTGCCGCGGCAACGTCACGGAACAAGCGCCGCTGAACCCGAGCACTCCGTACGCGGCGTCGAAAGCCGCGGCCGATATGCTGCTCGCCGTTTATCGCAAGCAATACGGATTCCCGGTGACGACGGTGCGTGCGACGAACGTTTACGGCGCGCGGCAGCAGTTGTTCAAGATCGTTCTCCGCTCGATCATCTCGATGAAGCTCGACAAGAAGATTTCGCTTCATGGGGGAGGGCGGGCCGTGAAGTCGTATATCCACGTGCGCGACGTTTCGCGCGGCGAGCTTGCGATCATGCAGCACGGCGAGCTCGGCGAGATCTATCATCTCTCGCCCGACGAAGGAATCGCCGTCTGCGACCTCGTGCGAGAGCTAGTCTTCCTGCTCGATAAGAACTTCGCCGAGGTGACGCAAGCCGTCGACGAGCGGCCGGGCCAGGATGCCGCTTATGTGATCGATTCGTCGCTCGCGCGATCGCGCTTCGCTTGGCGACCGCGCATCGAACTACGCCAAGGCCTGGAAGAGGCGATCACCTGGGTCGACCGATATTGGAACGAAATCCAAACGGCTCCGCTCGACTACGAGCATCTCGCATAGTCTGCGCGAAACGTCTTCGGCATTATGCCGCGATGAGATCGTCGACCTTCACGGTCAGCACCGGGCAGGGAGCGTTCCGCACGATCGACTCGGCGATGCTCCCCATGATGAACTGCGCGAAAGCGCTCCGGCTCGAATTTCCGAGCACGATCAAATCAATCTTGCGGCTGCGCGCATATTCCATGATCGCTTCGTAGGCGCTTTCGCGCACGACTTGATATTCGACATGCAATCGGTTCCGATCTTCGGCGCTTAACAGCCCCTTCAAGCGATCCAGCGATGCCCCTTCGACTTGCTCGCGAATGCCGTCGAGATCGACTGCGGTGAGCATCGGCGAGTCGCTCGTGAAGTCTTCCACGGCGTGCAAGATGTGGAGCGTGGCACCGGATTCCGCCGCGACCTGCTTGGCATATTCCAAAGCAGCGCCGGCCGATTCGGAATAGTTCGTCGGAACCAGGATGTTTCGTGCTGGAACCATAAAGCAACTC